>DATLNN010000305.1:0-4401 GCA_035536695.1 Pyrinomonadaceae bacterium
TCTTTTCTTGCTCCAGCCGATAGGCGATCGAACGGATCCGGCTCAGCATCTCGGCGAACGTATACACATCGTCGTCACTTCCGACAACGCGCATTGCGATCTTGTCAGGACGAGCTTCAAATGCCTCGACGAGCATTGAGCAAAAGGATTCCGCCATATTCGATCTATTCGCTTAGCTTAGTTTGCAAAAGGATTTGATGCAAGCCTAAGGGTGCGAGCGCGTCCCTGGATCTGTTGCACTTTCAGCAATGTTTTCGCCGACCCTGGGGAATGATCGGCCCCGGCCATAGCCTCACCTTAAAACGGAAAAGGCCGCTCTAAAGCGACACTTTCAAGTTCGTGCCAATAATGTTCAGATCGCCCGGATGCGAGAACCCGTCGTTTTGTCGAAGGTAATAGGCCTCGAACGTGAAGTGAGTGTTGACGGCTTTGCTTAATCCGACGCTGATTCGATTTCGTGAGAACTTGCCCGTCGTTGACACATAAAAGACCTCCTCGGTGACAAACACTTTGGCGTCCCTGATGAGGTCTTCAGGTAGGCCCTTTTCGAACGATAACGAAGCCCGGTAACGCCAGCTATTCCCCGAGCTTCGCTGCCGATACTCGTAGGTGCTCCGGTGCGAGAGGCCGAACCGTTTGATCGGAAACTTATAAGTCCCGCGCAGGCTGTAGCGGTGTTCGGTACGAAAGGCGCCCGCCTGATTCTTTGACTCGATGTATTGGTAGGTGGGCGAAATGGTAAACGTCTTGTGAGGTTTGAATGCGAAACCGAAACCAGCGCGTCCCTCGCCCAGGCGTCGGAGGTTTCGATCGAAGCGAACCGTAGCTAACAGCAAAACGTCAACCTTGCCGTTAACAGGGATCGTGATCTGTAGGTCGTTCCACGACTGAGTGTCCTCATCGTCCTGCTCACCATTCTGGGCGGCGATCGTTGCGAAAAAAACAGTGCCGAGAATCAGGGTGACGAGAAGTCTGGGAAGGGATGTCATACGAATGTAACATTAATTTAACATACACTGCAGGAGCCTGTCGTTCGGCGCTGTCCGTTCGCTGATGATCAGGCGATCTCTTCCAAAGAGGCATGGATTTAGGTAATTGCGCATCCAGCCGGCATGGATCGTGCGTCCCTCGCTGTCATGGCCTTTCTCAACTATTTTCCATAGGCCCGGCTATTTTTGTGGTCTTCGGCACAGAGGTGGCGACCGTTTGGAGCAAAATACGGTACCGCGTGGACGCCCGCCGCGCGTCCCCGGAATGTTTCACCTTGAATTTGCGCCTTCCCTGACCTTTGGATATATGGTCATCGAAGACGGGCCGTTGCAACTAGCTGTTCGTAACATCTTCCGGCTTTTCGTCAAGAACAACATTCGCGACAAGCCCTCCCGTGCGTCCGCGGAGTAAGCGGCGGGCAAGCTCGGCGCTTAACGGATCCAATAAAACAATACAACCCGGAGATTCAGAGGCGGGCTGGCCCGCCAGTCTTTGCCGCCGCTCTGGGCAAGGAATGGGCTCCGCCGCAAAATATGCCTTTCGGACCGTAGGTCATCAAATTGGATGCACCACTCATAAGAGCCTCGGCTTTGTTGGTTCGACATGTTGAACCCCGCCGATTCCGCGGAAAAGTGTCCTTTTCCCCAAAAGACGCTTTCAAACGATGCGCTCGATCGCTTCAGCCGCATCCGACGGTCGCTATTTTTACTACGGCGTAGTTCCCCAATCACCCCGATCGTAGTCTTAAGCAACCATCCAAAAGCGTCGAATTGCTCGCATTGTGTCCTGCTGAATGTCTTACAAATAAATTGTCAAAGATCGATATCATAAGAACCTTAGCCCATGTTGCAGTGATTGTCAAGAATATTATGTGTGCAACAAAATTAGGGGTCGTTAGATTCGAAATCGAACCCGCAGGGCCGCGGGCACGATCTCGTAAACGGCGGGAAGTCGGCCGGGCAGCTCACCATCCGTTTCGAGCAGAATTGTCTGTGAAGGATCAGCGGCTGCGATCTCTACGCGGCTGACGAGGGTCGATCTGACTTCGTCGAGCTTCTGATGCGAGCCGCTGTAGATGGAGTAGGCATTGAGCAGGATCCTGGCGGTCCCAAGGTCGCCGATGTTCACGACGTCAAGCCGCGCGTCGCCGAGGCGTGCGTTGGGAGCGATCATCATGCCGCCGCCGAAATACCGCGAATTGCACACACAAAAAGCGATCGTCTGCAGCGACCTCTCGTCCCGATCGTCAAAACGGACTCGAACGGTGTATGGCTTGATGCCGACGATCTCCTGCAGCGTCGAAGCGGCAAAGTTCGCGCGCCCGCGCGCCGATTCGACAGGCAGCCAGTCAAAGACCTTTGTCGATTTGACCCGCTTGATGATCTCCGCAGCAAGGCCGACCGATGAGACGTTGACAAAGTAACGGCTGGTTTGCCGGCCGTCATGATCGCTGAAGCTGACTTTGCCGACGTCGATCCGCCGCGTGCGGCCCGAACGCAGCGCGGCGGCGGCATCGCGGTTTGGGCAGGGAATTCCTAGTGTGCGCCGAAAATCGCCGCCGGTTCCGGACGGCAAAACACCGAGCTCGACATCCTCACCAGACAGCAGGATGCCGTTTGCAACCTCATTCACAGTACCGTCGCCGCCGCAGGCGATGATAAAACCGCGGCCCGATTCGGCCGCCCGGCGCGCAAGGTCGATACCGTCACCGGGGCCTTTTGTAAATGCGACACTGAACGGACCGAAATGCGCCCGAAAGTCACTCGCCGTCTCGGACCATCTCTCTCGCGTCGAGCCTGAGGCCGATTTTGGATTTACGATGATCAGCGGTAATGGAGTGTCGCCCGTGATCATTTAAGACTAGACCATTCGTCGGCCGAAATCTCGCGCCCGATGATTTCGCCTGCTTGAAGCAACATCATTCTTAGCTGCGGCACTAAATACTCGTTGTTTGAAGGGACCGTCAGACGGTGATTGTCATAGATCAGAAATTGGTGCTTCGATCCTGAGTATGGCCCGTCGAAACCAAGTCGTCGCAGTCTGCGGACAAATTCACTTCGCCTACACGGACTCAACAGGCTCATATGACGGCATAATGTTAAGATTCACGTTTCCGATCGTCGGAAGTTCGTGTCCAAGCTTGAGCCCCACCAGCACCCAATCCTCCAGCGTGGAACGTAGCTCTGCCTCGCATTCCGGCAGTGTTGACCCGAAGGCAATCACACCCGGACATGCGGGGATGTGGCCGGAAAACGAACCATCCTGAAGCTTGTCGTAATCAGCTCCTGAAAGCGCCCGCTCAAGATAATCGCTCAATATAAAAGTTGTTGCCACAGGCGTATTCTACCACGGTACGCTTTCTGAAGACCCATCTCCGCCAGCCGCTGGCACCGCTCGATCTTATTATCAGCGGAGTGCGTAGCCAAACATAAGGTTTATAGGATCTTTTTGCAGTTTGCGACTCAATGGCACCTGCTTCGGTGCGACGGCCATGAACGCCTCGATATCGGCGATAGAACGCGGGAGCTTGGCCGACATCCATTCGACGCCGGAATCTGTCACAAGCATGTCGTCCTCGATACGGACACCGATATTTTTGTATTTCTCATACACGGGCCGCACCTTGGCTATGAAGGCCTTGTTCTCGGGTGTGTCCTTCAAGTTGTCGAGGGCGTCCTCACGGATGTAGATGCCAGGCTCGTTCGTATATACCATTCCGGCCTTGAGCGGCACCGAGTAGCTGCCAACGTCGTGCACATTCATGCCGATCCAGTGACCGAGGCCGTGAAATGACCAGATGCCGGCTTGAGTTGAGTTTTTGTCGACGACCAGGCCCAATTTGAAAAGGCCTTCATTGATCGTGCTTCGGGCGATCTGGCTGAGCTGCTGCCATGTAATACCAGGCTTTGTCGCCTTGGCGACGGCCTCTTGCGCATCATAGACAATCTGGTAGATCTCGGCTTGTTCTTTGGTGAACTTGCCATTGACCGGATAGGTGCGCGTGATGTCGGCGGTGTAATGCTCGTACTCCGCGGCCGCGTCAATCAGCATAAGGTCGCCCT
Organism: Pyrinomonadaceae bacterium; assembly: GCA_035536695.1. Taxonomy (GTDB): domain Bacteria; phylum Acidobacteriota; class Blastocatellia; order Pyrinomonadales; family Pyrinomonadaceae; genus OLB17. The sequence continues at coordinate 4,053 of DATLNN010000305.1, forward strand.
TTCTTACCGGGCTTTGAGACTCGACATAATGCAGGGTAGTTGCATTAGGCCCGCAGCCTACTATTGACGGATAGCCCCAGAAATCTGCATTGCGGCGGCGGAACGTGTATTCGAGTTCGGCGTGGACCTCATATTCCCAGTCGGCCCGTCCGACCGTTGCCATCGCCCGGCTGTGGGCCTCGTTCGATATGTCCACGGCGTGCTGCAGGATCTTTAGCTCGTATGGCGATTTAATATGCCGAAGCTCCGCAAATATGGGCCGCGCGTTCTCAACCTTGTAACCCGAGAGCTGTTTAGCGAATTCGCCCTCGACGCGAAATTCCCGATGGCCGTTTTCGTCATTTTCGCC
>DATLNN010000306.1:0-6459 GCA_035536695.1 Pyrinomonadaceae bacterium
TTGTTGATATCGTTCTGGCGGTGATACTCCGGGGAGCGGAGCGATTCCGATGGCTGGCGGCAGCCGCTCTTTTGGCTGCGTTGGCGATAACAGCATTGGCCCTGATCAATATCGTTAGTCGGCACGCGCTTGACGGGCCTCTGATCAATGCCTACGGGAAAAAAGCCGACGCAAAGGTGCTCAGCAAGCAAAGTACCAACAGTACATTTAACGAGCAGCCGGTGGAACGATACAACATCATTTTCCGTACCGAGGCCGGCCAGAACGTTGAAACGTACTTCGAGACGTGGGACTTCAACATCTACCCGCCGGCCAACTCGGTTAGGTATCCGACGCCGGGTCAAAACTTCCGAGTCGCCTACCTTCCGGTGTATCCCACGGCTTTCCTTATTCTTACTGACGAAAAGAGTGAATACCAAACCGCCCAGCGGTGTGCCGCCATACTCGCCGATGTCGAGCAAAAGCGGAATAAGTATCAGTTCGACAAGAATAATCCGGCGTATCTTTCTCAATACATGACGGCTCTTTCGGAGGGTATCCGGCAGGAATGCGCCCCCGGTCTTTTGGAAGAGTTGCGATCAATTGGCGGCGGAAAGACAAAATGACGGGAAACACATGAAATGGAGCGGGAAAACAGTTTTCTTGACCGGCGCCTCAAGCGGGATAGGCGAGGCGTTGTCACTCGCTCTGGCAAATCGAGGCGCTACGCTTGCACTGCTCGCTCGCCGCGAAGAGTTGCTGGTCGTTTTGGCTGACAAATGTGAATCAACAGGAGCGACCGCCCGGATCTTCCCGTGTGACGTCATCGACGCCACAGCGGTGCACGCCGCCGCCGCGCGGTTTCGCGCTGAATTCGGCCACATCGACATCATGGTCGCGAATGCCGGCGTCGGCGGCAATGACGATCCGACGCAGTCGTACGAACCCGCAGCGGTGCAGCGGGTCGTGCATATCAACCTGCTGGGCGCCGTAAATGCCGTCCACGCCGTCGTGCCGGACATGATAGAGCGGCGATCGGGACAGCTGGTTGCCATCTCAAGCCTTGCCGGATTTCGCGGCCTGCCAAAATCCGCAGCCTATTCGGCCAGCAAGGCCGGTATGACGGCTTTTTTTGAAAGCGTTCGACTCGATGTCGCCCGGCACAACATCGACGTGACAATTATCCAGCCCGGCTTTATCAGGACCCCTCTGACCGAGAAACGGACAAATAAGATGCCGTTTCTGATGGAACTCGACGATGCGATCCCGCATTTTGTCCGCGCGATCGAGAAAAAGAAGAAATTCGCTGCGTTTCCATGGCAGCTCGCGACTATCGTCCGGGCCGGCAAGCTTATGCCGTCGTGGCTCTACGACCGCGTGGCGGGGCGCGCCCGCTATCGCGAATAGATTGGCCCTACGGCCTGTGATAGATTAAGGCTGGCGCAGAAACCGACTGAATACAGCTAAAAAAGCTGTTAGCTTGCAGCTTTAGGCTGTTTTTTCATTGTTCGTTTCCGTCTGGCTCCTTCTAATTTATGAACCTGCTGCAGGCCATTATCCTCGGCATTGTCCAGGGACTTACCGAATTTATCCCGATCAGCTCAACGGCACACCTTGTTTTCGCCAGCCGTTTTACGAACCTGTACGATGGGAATGCGGAACAGATAACGGCGACCATGGCTGTCATCCAATTGGGTACCCTTGCAGCTGTGTTTTTCTACTTCGCGGCAGACATCTGGGGGATCTCTTCAGCTTTTGTTCGCGATCATTTCGCCCTTTTGACCGGAAAACGCGGAATGCGTTTCTCGGGTACCGATGGGGTGCGTCCGATCTGGCTCTCTACCGAGTCATGGCTTGGCTGGCTGGTGATCATAGGTTCTATACCCATCGGTGTGGTCGGCTGGTTGTTCAAGGAGACCATTGAAGGCAGCGGCACCAAAAACCTCTGGTTTATCGCGATAATGCTCATAGCCATCGCTTTGCTGCTGGGGTTCGCGGAGTTGGTCGGCAAGCAACGGAAAGAGATCCGGCATCTCGGCCTGACCGACGCGATCGTCGTCGGCCTCGCCCAGGTGCTATCGCTGATGCCCGGCGCCAGCCGTTCGGGAACGACCATCATGGGCGGCCTCCTGGCCGGCGAGAAACGCGAAACGGCTGCCAGGTTTTCATTCCTGCTCTCTATCCCGGCGATCACCGCGAGCGGACTGCTCCAGCTCAGAGAAGCTATCAACATACTGCCGTCCGAAACCTTCGTACCGCTCATCGTCGGTACCATCGTCGCCGGCATTGTCGGCTATCTCTCGATCTGGTTCCTGCTCGCCTTTTTGCGTCGCAACTCGACCGCTGTGTTTATTATTTATCGGATGATCCTGGGCTCGGTCATTCTCGTCCTACTGTGGCAGGGCGTCATAGATCCTGTCGTAAACTGATCCTCAAATGACCGAGAACGAAATCGCAACGATAATTGTCGATTCGGCCTTTCGAGTCCATACCGTGCTTGGCCCGGGTCTACTCGACACCGTCTATCAGGCCGCCCTCGGGTATGAACTAAAGAAACGCGGTCTGAACGTGGCATTCGAACGTCCCCGCGGAGTACGAGGAGGTAAAACTGGAACTGGGCTTTCGGGCCGACATTATCGTTGAGAACAAAGTCATCATCGAAGTGAAGTCGATCGAAGCTCTCGCCCCCGTCCACAGCAAGATCCTCCTTACCTATTTGCGATTGGCCGACCTTCGGCTCGGACTCCTGATCAATTTTAACGTCGCCCTCATTAAAGACGGCATCAGGCGGGTGGTCAATGATCTGTAAATCTGGAACGAGGTGATTTTCACGCAAAGCCGCGAAGGACGCAAAGTTAAGAAAAGAAGGCAAAAACGGGGCGAGATGAATTCCTTTATGTTCTTATCTTCCTTTGCGTCCTTCGCGGCTTTGCGTGAAACTCCTTATAAAACGCTCGAACTACTAGATGCAAAAACGCTGGACGATCCGCAAACATAATGCTGACGCCGTGAACAAGCTGGCCCTCGAGCTTGGTCTCAAGCCGCTCGTCGCCGCATTGTTGATCTCTCGCGGCCACGACACGCCCGAGAAAGCCCACGCATATCTCAATCCCTCGCCTGAACATCTTCATGAGCCATACCTCTTGAAAGGAATGCGGGATGCGGTCGAACGGATCCAGCGGGCTGTCGCGTCCGGCGAGAAGATAATGATCTGGGGCGACTATGACGTCGACGGGACGACCGGAACGGTCCTCTTGCGAAAAATGCTCCGCCTTCTCGGTTCTGAGTCGACGTTTCACGTGCCCAACCGGTTCACCGAAGGTTACGGCTTGAATATCCCAGCGCTTGAACAGGCCCAAAGGGACGGAGTTTCGCTTGTGATCACCGTCGATTGCGGCATCCGCAGCTTTGAGCCGCTCGAGTGGGCCCGCGATCATGGACTTGACGTGATCGTCACCGATCATCATCTCTCGGATGAGATCAAAGGAAATCCGCCGGCTGTTGCGGTCGTGAATCCTAATCAGCCCGGCTGTCCTTATCCGGACAAGAATCTCGCCGGCGTTGGCGTGGCTTTCAAGCTGGCTCATGCATTGTTGCGTGAAAAGGGCCTCGACCACGAGGTTCCCGATTTTCTAAAGATCGCGGCCATCGGAACGGTCGCCGACGTAATGAACCTTACAGGCGAGAACCGCGCTATCGTTGCTCTCGGGCTGCGCGATCTGCCTAAAACCGACAACTGGGGTCTGAAGGCCTTGATGGAGGTATCGGATTGCAGGTCTGATATGACCAGCTATCACATCGGCTTTCGCATTGGCCCGCGCATCAATGCGGCAGGGCGAATGGACGTGGCCCGACATGTCATCGAATTATTCGAGGCCAACGATTTTACAAAAGCCCGCCAATTGGCCGCCCTTCTCGACAGCCGGAACCGTGAACGCCAGCAAGTGCAGCAAAAGATCACCGAGCTCGCGGTTTTAGAAACCGAGGGTATTACCCAAAAGCATTTCGTTGTCGTGGCCGGCGAGGGCTGGCACCAGGGCGTCATCGGCCTTGCCGCCTCACGGATCGCCGAACGGCTTCATCGCCCGACGATCGTCCTTTCTCTGAAAGACGGCATTGGCCACGGCAGTGCGCGCAGTATTTCGAACTTTCACCTGCTGCAGGCCCTCGACACGTGCAAAGACCTTTTCGAGCAGTATGGCGGCCATTCGGCGGCGGCCGGGATGAAGATCAGCGCCGGGAATATTCCCGCTATCCAGCAGCGTCTCGATCAGTACGCGGCCGGCCAACTGACCGGCGACGCCTTAGTGCCCGAGCTCATGATCGACGCTCTCGTCACAAGTCAAACCCTTTGCCTCGATCTGGTCAATCAGCTGAATGCCCTCGAACCGTTTGGTGCCGGCAATCCCAAGCCCGTATTTGTAACGCGTAACATGGTCATGAGAGACGACCCGTATGTCATGAAGGACAAACATTTAAAACTCAAGCTATATGACCAGAACAACAACAAGCAGTTTGAGGCCGTCTGGTGGGATGGGGTCGAGCGGTCGAAGGGGCAAACTCTCAAACCCAATTCACGCATCGAAATAGCCTATGTCATCGAGGCCAACGTATGGCAGGGAAACACCCGCCTGCAGCTTGTCGTAGAAGACCTAAGAGCGGATAATCAGAGCGAAAGTGCCCGATAACGAAACACAGACAAAACGCGAATACCGGGTAAGGGCCAGCCTGCCCAGGTACTTCCGTGTAGCCGCGATCGCTGCCATTGGCGTTACACTTCTCGCGATCGTCGCCGGTTTTTACAACGCGCGCTCAAAATCACCGTTCCGGCTCAAGAGCGAGCATGCACAGCTCTCGACAGACGTCATATCCGAGATAAGCGGCTACGAACGCCTCGAGACGGAGGACGGCGTCACAAAGTATTACATCAAGGCCGACCACGCCAAGACCTTTTCGGACAATCACCAGGAGCTGCAGAACGTCTATCTCGAGGTCTTTGATAAAGAAGGCGTGCAGAACGATAAGATGGCCGCGGAATCGGCCATCTATATCCCCGAGCCGGAAAAGAATTTCACCGCGTATCTCAAAGGAAATGTCCGCATCGACACGCGTCAGGGCCTAAAAATAAAGACGAATCATGTCGTGTACAGCCGTAAGACAGAGGTCGCGGAGGCAGACGAGGCGGTCGAGTTCGAACGCGAGAACATACGCGGAAAGTCTTTCGGTGCTACGGTCAAGATCGCCGATAAGCGGGTGGAATTGCTCAAAGACGTCGATATTGAACTGTTCGAGTCGCCCGAGCTCGCACGAGCTAACGTTCGATACGGCCGGGTCACGGCCAATTCGGCGTCATTTGACCAGCTAAACCAGAAGATCAGCGCCAATCATAACGTCGCGATAAATATCGTCTCGACGGCCAAAGGGACCGGGAGGCAGCAGACGACCGATATCGCGGGGAACCGTGCCGAGTTGAGCCTTGCGGGTGAAAATACGGCCTCGGCACAGCTGAAGACTATCGAACTCTTTGAGAATGTTCGAATCACGTCTGTAGAACAGGGGATGCTGCCGACGAATATCGAATCCGGCTACGCTCTCTACGACAAACCGGCAGATCGGTTCGAATTGAAGAATGGTGCTCACATTGTCACCGCGGCGGGTGAAAAACCGACCGATCTCCGCGCTACGGAGGCAATTTATGAGCAGACGGCACGCAAAGTGGCCTTGACCGGCGGAGCAGAGATCGTCCAGGGGTCTGACACGCTTAAAGGCGACGTTCTCTTTGCCACGCTATTTGCCGATAACAAGGTAAAAGACGCCGTAATACGCGGCAACGCGTCGGCACGCCAGACGACCGCCGAACGGACAACGACCATCACCGCGCCGGAATTGAATGCGACGTTTGACGCAGCTCGTCACATGCGAGACGCCAACGCCATCGGCCAGAGCAGTGTCGAACTCACTCCCGCCGTCAGCCAGGACTATTCACGCGTAACCGCCGCTGCCACGCGGGGTATCGGCCTTGTTTTCAAAGGCGAGGGACTGCTCGACAGCATGCACACCGATGGCCGCACAACTATCAACCTTAACGCGCCGAACAACACACCCGACGCCGCCAATAAGCGTCTTACGGCCGATAAGGTGAACTCATATTTCCATCCCAACGGCAAAGACATTCGCCGCGCCGAGGCCGTAGGCAATGCCGAGCTTTTTGTCGATCCGCTCAACGCCGGCAAAGACAACTATCGCACAACTATCGATGCACCTCGCTTCGACTGCGAGTTTTTCCCGACGGGCAATAATGCAAAAACATGCATAGGAGGAAAACGGGCAAAAGCGGTTCGCGTCCCAACCGTACGGGACGCAAAACGCGGCGATCAAACGCTGACGGCCGACCAGCTCACGGCGCATTTCAGCCAGCGCTCGAATGATATCGAGACATTCGACGCGGCCGGCAGTGCAAAATTCAATGAGCTTGACCGC
>DATLNN010000307.1:0-12678 GCA_035536695.1 Pyrinomonadaceae bacterium
ATGATCCGTTATCGCCCGCAGGTTTAAATCCCCAGCGCTGCAGGTTCATCTTTAGAAATTCGGCAGTGACGTCAAGTCCATAAGACGGCGTATCGCGTCCGCCCATCGCATCAGACGCCACAAAATATAAATAGTTGCTGAGCTGATCGGCCGTGATGGCCTCGGCCATTTTACGCTCGTCGCCCGAGATCTTGACCGACTGGCCAAGCGCGACGCTCGGAACCAGTAGACCGATAACCAATAACAATGCTAAAAAGTTTCTTTTCATTTATTCTCCAGGAGAGTTGATATCGATGTTAATAGTACGCAAGTTGCTCCTGATTGTTTCTGGTAATTAAATGCTTCCGACAATGCAGATTTTGTTAGCGTCCGCCAGCTTTATCATCTCGCCTCGATCAAAGATCAGTGTTTTTGCGGCCGTTACTGACAAGCATGTTGCTCCGGCCTCGATCATTGTTTCAATGGTCGGGACGCCGACGACCGGTACGTCGAAGCGCATGTCCTGATCGGGTTTTGCGACCTTTACCACCGTCAGTTTGCCTTTTGTCAATTCGCCTGCACGGCGGATGGTGGCGTCTGTGCCCTCCATTGCCTCGATCGCTACGCATGCCCGGCCGCGGACAATGATCGTCTGGCCTAGATCGAGCCGGGCGATCTCGGCGGCGATGTGCAGCCCGTATTCGATGTTGCGTGCTTCGTCATCGGTTGGCTTTCGTTTTGTCAGAACGCCCGCCGGAGCTAGCTGATCCTTGATGAAATACGTCGAATCGATAAGCTCGATGCCCTCTTTTTCCAGCTCCGCCGCAACGCCGCCGATCAGCGCGTCCGTATTGCGACGCGGCAGATTCCATAGCATTTTGACCATCCGCATGTCGGGCATCGCGCCCGAGAATATCTGCACATGCTTGACCTGGCCCGCCATGATCGCGTGGGTCACGCCGTTCTTTTTCAGGAACGTCAGCATCTTGCCGAGCTGACCGACGCCTACCCAGGTTAGGTTTTCGGCGGCCTGTTCAATTGCCGGGTCCGTCTCTTTTTTGATCGCGACCACGGCCAACTCGGCGCCCGCGCGGCGGGCGCCCTCGATGACGAGAAATGGAAATCTGCCGTTGCCGGCGATCAGGCAGTATTGCATTACGTAGGGACTGTACCACATGCGCGTTCGGCAGCGTGTTCCGGCTCTAGTACGGTGCCAGGTTAACGGGCAGCTTGCGAAACGATTTTATGTTCTTTAGTGTTAATTTCGAGGTTTCTTCTGCGTTAAAATAATAGAAGCCCACAACCGTCAGGCAAAAACGCGCCAGCGCGGGCACGGTACGGCAACAAATGTTTCCCGGCTTGCGTATTTTGTATAAAATCGGATCAAAACTATGTCGAAACTGCTTTTCCTCTCCATATTAACTCTGTCTTCTCTCAACCTTTTCGCACAGACCTATCTAACCGAGCCGTCGCTTTCGCCTGATCGCAAGGAGATCGCGTTTGTTTCTGGCGGCGATATTTGGTCGGTCGCGGCCGAGGGAGGAACGGCGCGGCTGCTGGTTTCGCACCCGGCGACAGAGTCGCGCCCGATGTTCTCGCCCGACGGGAGGTATCTGGCCTTTGGCTCGAACCGGACGGGTAATGGAGATATTTACATTCTCGATCTCGAGAGCGGGGCCGTGCGGCGCCTGACATTTGACGATGGCGGCGAGCCGCTCGACGGCTGGTCGCGGGATGGTAAGTGGATCTATTTCTACTCCAACAGCCGCGACATTGCGGGAATGGGCGATATCTATCGCGTGGCGGCAACAGGCGGGACGCCCATGCTCATCAGCGCTGATAGGTTTACGAGCGAGTTTCATTCGACGCCGCTTGCCGACGGGTCGATCATCTTCGCCGCCCGCGGCAATTCGGCGGGGCAGTGGTGGCGACGCGGCCGAAGCCATCTCGACGAAAGCGAGATCTGGCAAAAAACTGGCGACACATACCGCGAGATAAGCCCGCGCGGCGCGAAACAGCAGTGGCCGATGGCGACGGGCGACGGGTCGCGCGTTTATTTCGTATCGGACCGCACGGGTACGCAAAATATCTGGATGGCGGCGCGCGGGGCACAGCCGCGTGCGGTTACGACGTTCACCGATGGCCGCGTGCTTTGGCCGAACTTGTCGTACGACGGGCAGGAGATGGTGTTTGAGCGGAATTTCCGCATCTGGAAGATGAAAACCGACGGCGGACGACCGCAGGAGCTGCCGATCACTCTGCGAGGCGCCGCGTCGAGCCCGCTGAACGAACGCGTTAACCTGTCAACACAGATCCGCGAATTGGCCCTCTCGCCTGACGGGAAGAAGGTCGCCGTAACTTCTCGCGGTGAGGTCTTTGCCGCGTCGTCGAAGGATGGCGGTGATGCCGTTCGCGTGACAAATACAGCGGCGCCGGAATCGTTTGTGACATGGACGACTGATAGCAAAAAGCTTGTGTACGCCTCAGAGCGAAACGGGTCGATGGAGCTGTTTCAGTACGATTTCCCAACGGAAACCGAAACCCAATTGACGCGCGGCGCACACCAGGATGTTTCGCCGGTATTCTCGCCCGACGGCAAGACGATGGCATTCATACGTAATTCGCGCAGCCTGATGGCCTTGGACATGGAATCAAGGCGCGAGCGTGAGATCACCAAGCTATATACAGACCTGGCGCCGCTTATCGGCAGCGAGACCGTAAAATGGTCGCCCGACGGCAAATGGCTCGCCTTTCTCACAGTTGCTCCCGAAACGCGTTCCTATACGAACGTCAGCGTCGTGCCCGCAAGCGGCGGCGCGGCACGCCCGATCAGTTTCCTGGCGAACTCGAACAGCAACATAGTCAATTGGAGCCCTGACGGCTCTTATATACTGTTCGATACGGGCCAAAGGACCGAGGATGGGGCACTGGCTCGGATCGACCTGAAACTGCGCACGCCTAAGTTCCGCGAAGACCAGTTTCGCGATCTTTTCAAGCAGGAAAACCCAAGAGACCAGCGTCCGGCCGGTCCGCCGCCGGCGCCGAGTCCATCGCCGGCGACCGCCCCGTCACCGGTGGCTTCGCCATCGCCTGAAAAAAAGGATGATAAGGCAACCGAGATCGTATTTGAGGATATTCGCAAGCGGCTAAGTTTTATTAATACGGGCGTCAACAATGGCGCTGCGCTCATCAGCCCCGATGGCAAAACGCTGCTCATCCTCGCTACAGCCGAAGGGCAATTTAACCTTTACACCATGCCGCTCGATGAGCTGGCTACCGACCAATCGGCACGCCAGCTGACATCGACGCCGGGCTTTAAATCGCAGGTACAGTTCTCGCCGGACGGAAAGGAGGTCTATTACACCGAGAACGGCCGCATCAATATCGTCACGGTCGATCGCCGCGAGGTGCGGCCCCTGGCGATAAACATGGACATGAACGTCAACTTTGCCCAGGAGAAGATGGAGGTCTTTAAGCAGGGATGGCGGTACATGCGTGACCATTTTTACGACGACAAATATCATGGCGTCAATTGGGAAGGAGTGCGAACAACCTACGAGCCCCTGATCTCGTCCGCCCGCACGATGGACGAGGTACGGCGGTTGATGAATATGATGGTCGGCGAGTTAAACGCGTCACATCTCGGCGTGGGCGGTGCGAGCGGGTTTACTGCGACGCCGACCGGCAAACTAGGCCTGCGGTTCGACCGGAACGAATTCGAGGCGAACGGCCGTCTCAAGATAACAGAGGTCATCACGCTCAGTCCGGCCGCGGTCGTTAAGACCGTCAATATCGGCGACTACCTCGTAAGCGTTGACGGTGTCCCCGTTGGCCCTGGATTTAATCTCGACGAGCAGCTTGAGAACAAGGTAAACCGGCGCGTTGTTCTCTCGGTCTCGGCCAACGCCGACGGCTCGAAGAAGCGCGATGTCATTTTGAAACCGGTTTCAACAAACACCGAAAAGAATCTTCTCTACCGACAATGGGTCGAGCAGAATCGTGAATATGTAGCAAAACAAAGCAACGGTAAGATCGGTTATGTCCACATTCCCGATATGGGCCAGGGTTCGCTCAATCAGCTTTACATCGATCTTGACGCCGAGAACCAGGGCAAGGACGGCGTAGTCGTCGACATTCGCAACAACAACGGCGGTTTTGTGAATGTCTATGTGATCGATGTCCTCGCCCGCCGCGGGTATCTGACCATGCGAGAGCGTGGTCTTTGGAATGTTCCCGCACGTTCGGCTCTTGGCCAGCGGTCGCTTGAAAAGCCAACGATCCTCGTAACAAATCAGCACTCGCTCTCGGACGCGGAAGACATGACCGAAGGATATAAGACCCTAAAACTTGGAAAGGTCGTGGGTGAACCGACGTCGGGATGGATCATCTATACCTGGAACACGACGCTGTTTGACGGCACGACGCTACGCCTTCCCCGCCAGTTGATCTTAGGCGCAGATGGTAAAAACATGGAGATGAATCCGAGAACGCCTGACATCGCCGTCACGCGGCCGATTGGCGAAACAATGACGGGTAAAGATTCGCAGTTGGATCGGGCGGTGAGGGAGCTGATGGGAAATTGAGCAGGCGTTCTGAGTACCAACTTTAGTTGGCCCTTCTGCGGCGCAGGCCAACTAAAGTTGGTACTCAGAACGCTCCGCATTGCCATCAAAGACGTACACTTTTAACGCTTCCTTGCCAAGCTGCCTTATCTCGTCAAATTTGAACCCAAGCTTCTCGAGCAGGCGCCCGGATTTATCATTATCCAGCGACGTGATGGCCAGGACCCGGTCAAAACCCAGGGTACCAAGCCCGTACCTCATAACAGCCGACGCCGACTCAAAACCATAGCCTTTGCCTTCAAACTCCGGCAAAAGTGCGAAGCCTATGTCCGGCCCGGGCAGCGTGTCGCGGCGGACAAAACCACACGTTCCGACCACCTGCCCTTCGCCCTTAAGCTCGACCGCGTAAAGCCCGTAACCATTCGCCACATAGCCCGACGAAAAACGCTCGTCGATATATCGGAGAGCGTCTTCGATGGTCCGTACCCCGCGGTCGGCGATGTATTTGATGAACTTGGGAGTATTGAGGAGCTCAAGCACGAATGGCGCATCGTCCGGAGTGATCTCGCGTATGACGAGCCGTTCTGTTTCGATGATGATAGGCACGAGTCGGTTCCGCAGACAGGACCGCGGGTCGTGACCGCGCCTGTGTCTGACAGCTATCTCCTAAAAGGCTCGATCTCGCCCGGCTTGCGAAGCATTTTGTTCACCTCGTCAAGATGCATCTCTTCCATCAGGATCATCTCACGGGCGTATTCCTCGAGTGCGACCGATTTGCCCTCGGTCAGTGCGAGCAGCTCGTAATATGCGTCGAGCGTCGACTGCTCCTGCTCGAGGCTCTCGCGCAAAATGTCGCCGATGTCGTGCTTATGCGTCTCGAGCAGCGGACCGATCTTCAGGCTGGGGTGCCCGCCGAGCATCGTCACAAACTCACCGGCCTTATGGGCATGCATCATCGACTCATCCCCATTGCCCTTTAGCCACGAGACGATCGGTATACGGTTATACCCGAACACCATTAGCGAGTAATGTGTGTACCGCACCACTCCAGCGAGCTCCAGCTCGAGAATTTTGTTGAGGACTTCTACAGCGCTTTGTTTATCGTTATCGTTCATTCTTAAACTCCATCTTCATCAGGATCGGGTGGTACATATGGGCCCCGAATATGCAATATGCTAACTTGTGAGCCTTCGATCTCGTACAGGACCCGATATCGGCCGACGATCAAGTGACGTACATCCGGTTGGCCAATATCTTGATCGGGCGCCAAGGGACAACTCAGCGGAAATCGGGAAAGGTGTGCCTTAACTGTCTTTCTTAAGTGAATGGCCCACCGCTTAGCAATCGGCGCACCCCAGTTTTGAACTCCCCATTCGAACGACTTAAATATATCAGATTCAGCCGAAGCCGTTGTCTTTACCTTGTACTTCATTCATCCCAGGGGATGTCATACTTGGCAAACATTTCGTCAAAAAAATCTTCGGCGTCGCGAACTCGGCCATCCTTCACATCCTCGCGCCCGCGCCGAATACCTTCGATCGCCTCGATTCGATCCTTTTGGCGAAGAAAATCATCGTAACGTTCCGCATCAAGAACGACCATTTCAGCCTTTCCGTTTACGGTTAGGACGATAGGCTCACCCGTTTTCTTGATCTGCTGCATGAATTTGGCAGTGTCTCTCTTGAAAACGCTGAGACTTTGGATGTCGCGACTTACCTTCATACGGAAATCATAGCATGGTTGCTAAATTTGGTGCGGGCTTGGCCTGATATGGACCAGTAAGCAGTGGAATTCTCAGGCCGATAGTCGGTTTTTTTCGCTTATTATTTTGCCGACGATCGTTTCAGCCTCAGCTCGTTTTCCGCGAGGGATCGGAACCCGATGGGACGAGATGACATCACGGGCGACCTTTCCACTCAGCGTGTTGGCAATGGTCCGCACTTCCAAGAGTTCCATCTCATTTGGCTTGTTTTCGTTTATGGTCATCGTCCTGGCGTCGTAGAATCTTTGGCCGAGCGTTGTGTCGTAGGTCCAGGTGTTCCAGATGCCGTTTATGTTGATACCCGTGAATGTAATGGCCACCTTACCACTCTCGGACGAGAGGCTTGCGAGCTTTGAGCGTTGGATCATCCAGATCACGAAAATCAAGCCCATGAAGCCGACGCCGACGAGCACGATCACGAAGACAGCGTTGAGCATGTATCGGTCCCACGGCACGATCCGCAGAAAACCGAAAACCGGCACCATCGCCAAGACCGCTATGAACATGATGACTAAGGCAATGAAAAAAGTCTTAGTTTGACCTATGACCTTTCGATAGTGCCGCCCCTCATACTCACCGAATCGCCGCCATTCGTCAGGCGTGTACTGCCAGGAAGCGAGTATGTCGTGAGATGTTGGATCGGGTGTCATGTCCAACGGAGCCGGCATGGTCGACCAACTACTCCGCCTGTTCGCGGGCGTGATACGAGCTGCGGGTAAGCGGTGATGACTCGACGTGCTTAAAGCCCATGGCCTCGCCGATCGCTTTCCATTCGGCGAACTCATCGGGTGTGACATAGCGTTCGACCGGCAAGCGTTTTTCGTAAGGTTGGAGGTACTGGCCGATGGTCATGATGTCGCACGAGGCGCGGCGGAGGTCTTTCATCAGGTCGACGACCTCTTCGAACGTTTCGCCGAGGCCGGCCATGATGCCGCTCTTGGTTCTCATTGTCGGCATCTGAGTGTCGCGGAAATGCGCGGCTCGCGCGAGCAGTTCCATCGATTGCTCGTAAACAGCGTCAGGGCGGACTCGGCGATAGAGGCGGGCGATGGTTTCCGTGTTGTGATTTAAGACATCCGGGCGCGCCCGCAGGACGTTGTTCAGGGCGTCTTCGTCGCCGTTAAAATCCGGGATCAGGACCTCGACCTTACAATCCGGATTCAGCTCACGCACGCGAAAGATCGTCTCGGCCCAGTGCATCGAACCTCCATCGGCGAGATCGTCACGATTTACCGAGGTGATAACGGCGTGTTTGAGGTCGAGGTGTTTTACGGCCTCGGCAACATGGACCGGCTCGAGCGGGTCGAGGTCCATCGGCTTGCCCTTATTGACGGCGCAAAATCCGCAATGCCGCGTGCATGTGTCGCCGCCGAGCATAAAGGTCGCGGTCTTGTCCGTCCAACATTCGAAAATGTTCGGGCATTTCGCCTCCTGACAGACGGTGTGCAGATTGAGCCCGGAGATCAGATCGAGCACCGTGTTCTGGTTGCGCGGGTCGCCGAGCTTGATCTTTAGCCAATCGGGCTTCTTCAACCGCTCGCGATTTTTGCGGTTTAGAAACTGCTGAACTAATACCTTTTCGTCGATCATCCAAATACCAAGGCGTCACCACATGCGCGCGACAACCTTCCCCTTGATATATGCTCTATCAACTGCGCCGAAATTACGGCTGTCGTTGCTATCGAGCAAGTTGTCCCCGACCAAGAAATACCGACCGTACTTATCGATTCGTTGTACACGTTTGATGACTTCGCTGCTTGGTTCCAGTGGATGCCTCGCGACTACAATGTCACCCACCCGTACTTTGGCTTCCTTATCGACCAGAACCACTTCGCCGTCTTTTAACGTCGGATGCATCGAATTGCCTTCACAGATATACTTGTGACGAGAACTCACGAACACCATCGCAATGTCGTAAACACTCGCTCGGGGTAGATCGTTCATCGGGCAATTTGTTGCAGAAGCCCGCACGAAGTAAGGCATCTCTCCTGGGAGAATTCATGCACTCACGTCGTGAGCGCTTCCGCAAAAACACTAGGCTGAAGCGCCACCAGCGGTCGAGAGTCGCCCGTTGACCGTATCCCAGTCGATATTCGAGAAGAACGCCTCGATATATTTCGGACGATCCGCCGGGGCATAATCTTTGATAAAAGCATGTTCCCAGACGTCCATGATCAGGATCGGTGTATAGCCGGCGACATTGCCGGTTTCATGAAGATTGATCCAGTGGTTTGATATCTCGCCGTTGGACGGGTCCTGATATGTGGCTGCCCAGCCGACACCGCGCATTTTGCCGGTGGCGTTAAAATCGGCCTTCCAAATATCATAGCTGCCAAAGCTCGCTTCGGCCGCCCAGACGAAAGCCGATGAGCTGTCGGGGTCGCCGGTGCCCTGCTTTTTCATATTTTCGAAATAATATTCGTGCAGGACCATCCCGTTATATTCGAAGCCAAAACGGCGTTTCATTTCGCTGTAGGCCGCGGTCTTGGTCGCGTCGAGTTCGCCGTCCTTTATCAACTCAGCGATCTTTTCGTTGAGCGTGTTTGTGTTGGTGACGTAGCCCTCGTAAAGTTTGAAATGCATCGCCAGCGTCTCATCCGAAATGCCGGTCAAACCGCTCAGATCGAACGACCTGGCTTTGTATGTGGTGTTAATTCCCATTCTGGTTTTCCTCCTTGGATAAATGTTGAGTATAGCAAAAACGGCCGAACTTAATCCTCGGGCCGGTTACCTGGATCGATGCCCTTCACGCTGGCCTGGTTAATGACCTTGACGTGCAGGTCGTCGATAATGCGAACCTGGCACGAAAGCCTCGTATGGTCGTTCAGGTCGGTCTTTGTCGCTAGAATGGCGGCCTCAGCCTCTTCGATCGGGCCCGGATCGCCCTCGAGCACCTCTACGCGGCACGTCGTGCAGCGAGCATTCCCGCCGCAGCGGTGAAGTATGTCAATGCCGGCGTCCTCGATCGCGAGAACGAGTTTCTTGCCTTGTTCCGCGTCAAACGCGATCAACCCCTCGGCCGTTTCGGCCCTGATATGTTTCATCAAATCTGTTCCCTCCAGAGTCTATTCTAAGCTGTGTGACGGATAAACAAAAAAGCTGTTAGATATGGTAAGCCGCCGCATTTATGGCGAGACCTTGCCGATTTTTATCTTTTGCCGGTTCTCGTCGATCGCTACGAATGTAAGGTCGGCCTCGGTCACCTTCACGAGCACTCCGGGCGTGCCGAAACGCTCCGCCTCGACATCGACGTGGATCGAGATCGAAGTATTCCCCACCCGCGTCGTCTGTGCGTAAAAGCTGACCAGGTCGCCGATAAAGACCGGCTGATGAAAAAGGACCTCTTTCATCGCGACCGTGACAAAACGGTTATGCCGCGTATGCCTGATCGCCTCTACGCCACCGGCGATGTCGATATAGCTCAAAATGATCCCGCCGAAAACGGTCCCGTGAGCGTTAGTATCGCGCGGCATCATCGTTAATCTGATGGCCGCATCTCTGATCGTTTCTTTCATAGATTACATGACTCAACAAACTTTACCGCAGATAAAGCGGATGACACAGATGAAGGAAGACCCAAGGCTCATATTTCAGCGGGTTCGGCGCAAATTGCTTTCAGGACCCATTCCTTTACCGTGTCACGCAATTCGTTCAAATGCTCGTCAAAAAAGTGGCCGGCGTTTCTGAAAATGACGACCTCTGCCTGCGGGATACGGTCGGTCAGCGAACGAAGGCTTGCGACCGAGCAGAATTCGTCCATGTCGCCGTGCACAAAGAGGATGGGCTTGGTAACGCCGACGAGGAGGTCATAGTCGGCATACTTCTCAACCGGCGTACCGATCGAAATGAGGCGTTTTACGCTGTCGTCCGCCATGCCGACCTCCATCCCTGTCCGCGAGCCGAAAGAGAAACCGGCGAGGGTGATATCCTCACCGGGATATTCCTCTTTCAAAAAGCCAAGCGCGTCGCGAACGTCAGCGACACCGCCTTCGATCTCCGCATGCTCACCGGTGGATGCACCAACGCTCCGGAAATTGAACCTGAGTGTGGTCAGGCCCGCGTCGACCAACCCGGCGGCAACCCGGAAGACCACTTTATTGTGCATAGTCCCGCCGCCCAGCGGGTGTGGATGGCAGACCAGCCCGACACCACGGGCCTCACTCGCCGGTTCTTTAATGATGGCCTCAAGCCGGCCATGTGAGGCCGGAATAAAAAGGTTGCCCTTTGGATACATAATAAAAGGAAGATTCTAACAAATCCGGCAGCGCCGCGCGGCCCGACGGAGTTAAGAGAGATCAGACCGTAGATATTCGTATCGTTTTCGTGATACTTTTTTTATTTGATCCTCTTTTCCAGACCGGGTAATCCAGATCATCGTTAATGGAAGAAATCACAAACGAAGCAGTCGAGGCCCCCGCACCGACATCGATCGAGGCAAAGCAAAGCTGGCGAGAATTTCTCGAGACGGAGCAAGCCGTGCGCGGCATATATCTTGTCTTCGGGTTCCTTGCGATCTTGATGATAATGACGTTTTTGCAGACGCGGACCTCGGCGATCTGCTGCGGCGACTGGGATGGGTATTATCACATCAAATGGAGCAGCCTCCTTTGGGAGAACTTCAAGCAGCTCAAAGGATTGCCGACATTCGAATGGCTCCCTCTAACCGTATTAAATCCACAGGATTACGCTGATCACCATTTTCTTTTTCACCTCCTGCAGATCCCATTCCTTTGGTTCTTTGAGCCGGTGACGGCGGCGAAGGTAGCTACGGTGTTCTTTGCGACGCTCGCAGTTTTCTCCGTCTATTGGCTGATCTTTCGCTACGGGATCAAGCACCAGCTGATCTGGCTCGCTGCCCTGCTTGTCTGTGCGAACGCCTTTTATTACCGCATGAACATGGCCAAGGCGCCGCCTCTGACGATCATCATTACGGTCATTGGAATACACCTGCTGTTTCAGCGGAGGTATGTCTGGCTGCTGCCGCTCATGTTCGCGTTCGTTTGGACATACAGCCTCTTCCCTCTTTTGCTGTTTGCGGCGATGATCTGGGTGGTCATCATCGCGTGGAACGAACGGCGTTTTGAATGGCGACCTCTTGCGTTTACGGGCGGCGGGCTCGTTTTGGGCAACATCATCAACCCATATTTCCCATACAATCTACAGCTTTTCTTTGAGCATTTCTGGACGAAGTTCAAGGTCGGCTCCGATTTCGTCGTGGCTGTCGGCGGTGAGTGGGACCCAGACTCGGGAATGGAGCTCCTGATGAATTTCCCGATCGCGCTGCTCGCGATGCTGATCGGCTACATTCTCTTTGTACCGCGCGGCGGCAAGCTCCCTGAAAAGGCGGCATTTTTCCTGATGTTCACGACCATCCTGCTCGCTGCCCAGTTTCGCTCGAAACGGTTTGCCGAATATTTTCCGCCATTTGCGATCCTGTTCGCGGCGTTCGCGTGGGATGCGTTCACGAAAAAGCGAGCGCCGGAATTGCCTGAGGACTTCCAGCGCGAGCTCGATCCGTACCTGGACGCTCCTGTGCGGACGGAAAGCCAGGAATGGTGGGACGCCGCACGCCGCGCCTCGGTCTGGGTTATTGGGATCGCTCTGGGTATTTTCTGGATCTATAACCTCATCGGGCTGCATAAATTTGGGTTTAACGAGCCCGGCATGATGGACAACATCCTGAGCAACGAGCCCGCGGATAAGTATCGCCGAGCAATGGAATTTGCCACCGGCCTCGACGAGACAGGAGCCGAAAACATCCCGAAAGGCGAGCGAATATTTAATTGCACGTGGGACGATTTTCCAAAACTGTTTTTCTATAACACGAAACACAGCTACGTTTATGGTCTGGACCCGAATTATCTTTACACCGAGCATCCCGATCTCTATACACTGCTCAAGGACCTGACGGAAGGCAAGGTGGATGATCCAGCACCCCTCATTCGCGACCGGTTCGGCGCAAACTACATTTTTGCGGACGCCAAGGAGAACGTCGATATGATCGCCAAGGCGCTGGAAAGCGGCTGGGTCGAGACGATCTATGAGGACGACGAGGCGCGGCTGCTGAAGATCCGCCCGGAAAAAGGCTCGCCGCCGGATGAGGCGTCTGACGAACCGGACGAAACGCCGGAGGAAAAGCGGATACTCGATGAAGAGGAACGAAATACGAATACCGCGAACACTGAACCTGAGCAAGACGGCGAGGGAGACTGAGATGAGAATACCGGTCCTGCTGCTTCTGGTCGCGGCCACATTCGATCTGGGGTGTGCGGGGAATGAGAGTGTGCTGCGGTCGGGACGCGAAACGCCGGCAGATGCTCCCGCGGAAAAAACGTCATTCGTCACCGATCTCGAATCGATGCGTACGGCGAAGTT
>DATLNN010000308.1:0-3715 GCA_035536695.1 Pyrinomonadaceae bacterium
TCGGAGGTTACTGGAAATGCTTATTTCCGTTAGGAAATGGTTGTCGCCCGTCGTTGTCATATTTGCCGTAGGCGCGTCCGTCGCTGTTCTGGCCCAGGGGCCCTGGAAGAATACTATCGCTGCGGCTGTGCTCAACGATACGCTCTATAGCGTGGAGACCGACGGGGCGCTGTATATAACCGATCTGAATACCGGCAAATGGCGGCAGATCGGGAAGCCGGAGTTTGGCAATACACGATTCATGTTCGCGGGCGGCAAAAACCTGCTGACCATAGAAAAGGATGGAAGTCTTTATCGGGTAGACCCGTCCAATGGCACGTGGGTACAAATCGGCGAAGCGGGCGCGTGGAAGGATACGCTGGCTGGTGCTTTCGTGGGCGGCCGCCTCTATACGGCCGAGCCAAGCGGCCATCTGTACGCGACTGATCCTGCGACAGGAGCATATGTATCTGTTGGCAAACCCGAGTTTGGAAGGACCGCAAGAATGTTCAGCAGCGATAACGGACTCTTCACGATCGAATCTGACGGCAGCCTCTATTCGATCAATCCCGCGAACGGCGCATGGCGGCAACTAGGTAAAAACGGGGAGTGGAAGAATACAATTGCACGGACCACACTTGGCAGCATGATCTACACCGTGGAAACAAACGGCGGGCTGTATGAAACAAACCCGGCAACAGGCACCTGGCGTCAGATCGGTAAGCCTGAGTTTGCCAAGACACGGCTTCTGGTGAGCGCTCGCGGATCGCTGTTCTCGCTCGAGAACGGTTATCTGTACCGGATCGATCCCACGAGCGGCGCGTGGGTCGAGGTCGGCAAGTAAACTGGCGAGATTCACGCCGCTCGAAGCCTTCAACGCGCGAGCATGCCCATATCCGTCTCATCCGCGTTTATCCGCGGCTAAATCCGCTTTATTCAACGTAGTGTGTTCACAGTCCAGCCGCGGGAATCTGAATGAGTTTCGAGAAGCCGCCGGGAATGAAAAAAGAGCAAAGGGCTCACGCACATATCCGTTCTTTTTCTGACAAATCTATTACAACGCCCCACCCCGCCAACTGTTACTCTTAAAGCAGCAAGTAGTTTACATAGTCTTAATACGCTAAATGCAAAACGTCCTTGATTTCGACAAGCGGCCCAACAGAGTCAACTGGAAAAATGTGGCAATAGTCACGTTTTTCCACCTTCTTGCCGTACCCGCCTTTTTCACATTCAGCTGGCAAAATCTGGCGGCGCTCCTCATCGGCAACTGGATCGTCGGCAGCCTCGGCGTCGGCCTTGGCTGGCACCGACTGCTCACGCACCGCAGTTTTAAGGCGCCGAAGTGGCTCGAGTATACACTCTCGACGCTCGCTACGATGTCGATCCAGGACCCGCCCGATAAATGGATTGCGACCCATCGGATGCATCACGCTTTTGTAGACACCGACAAGGACCCGCACTCGGCGCGTCGAGGTTTTTGGTGGTCGCAGATAGGCTGGGTCTTGTGGGGGGACGCGCAGGATCACGACACGGCCACTCTAAGACGCTTCGTTCCGGATCTGTTAAAGGACCCGGGCCACGTGCTGATCTCACGATTTTTCTATGTGCCGATCATCATTTCGGCCGTCATTCTATTCGCCATCGGCGGTTGGACAATGGTCGTTTGGGGCGTCGCGGCTCGCGTCGTAGTGGGCTGGCATACAACGTGGTTTGTAAACTCGCTCTCGCACATCTACGGCAAGCGGCCAAACGACACAGGCGATCTCTCGACCAACAATTGGTTTGTCGCGATCCTCACCTTTGGCGAAGGCTGGCACAATAACCACCACGCATTCCCGACGTCGGCACGGCACGGCCTGAAGTGGTACCAGTTCGACATGAACTGGATCGCCATCGGCATCTTAAAGCGCCTGGGCCTGGCAAAACAGGTCAAGACCCCGGATGCGACAGCAACGCTACCGGCCGCAGCGTTGAAACAGGCCGCCTGATGTCTTAGAATTTGCTCGCGCGGCCTCTCTAGAACCGGCTTTCGACAAAGACGATCGAGCCTCGTCCACGGTACTGGATACGATCCCTTCGCATCAGCGGTCAACTTACACACATGAAGAATTTTCATAGATCGGCCTACCGTGTCCTTCTGCTCGGCTGTTTTCTCTTGACCTCATCATTGGCTGCCCAAGACACTGTGATCAAGGCCGGGCATTTGTTCGATTCTCGAACCGGCAAGTTCGTGCCGAACCAAACGATCATCGTGCGTGGCGGGCGTATCGCGGAGGTTGGGCCGAATCTATCTTACAAGAATACGGACACATTGATCGACCTTTCTAAGTCGTGGGTCTTGCCCGGTTTGATGGACTGTCATGTTCACATCACCTCCAATTACCCTCACCGGAAATATACGGGGCTCCACGACATTTACACGACCGAAAGCTCGGGGTTTAGATCTCTGCGCGGGGCGTTCGTCTCCGAGCAATTGCTGATGGGCGGGTTTACCACCATTAAGGAGATAGGCAACGACGGCAATTACGCAAGTGCGGATGTCATCAAAGCGATCAGGCAGGGATGGGTTAAAGGACCGACCATTTTTTATTCCGGCAAGATCATCGCGCCCTATGGCGGCCAGAGTCAGAACATCAACCCGGAGAACGAGCACCTGTGGCAGTTCGAGTACATCGACGCCGACACGCCCGACGAGGTAAAGAAAGCTGTTAGAAAGAATATCTATTACGGTGCCAATACGATCAAGATGGTTTCGGGCGACAACGCGACCTACGACGAGGCCGACATCCGAGCAGCCGTCGACGAGGCCAAGAAGGCCGGCATCAAAGTAACCGTACATGTGATGGGCGGCCAAGGGGCCCGGAACGTGATAATGGGCGGAGCGGCAGCGATCGAACACGGATTCGATCTCGATGATGATCTGCTGCGTTTGATGAAGGAAAAGGGAACGTTTCTCGTAGGCACCGACCTCTATCACGAAAATCTTCACGCCTACGGCATGGGGGAAGAGCAGGCAAAAAATATATCTAACGGCATTGCAGATAGGCTTCGGCGGGCATACAAGGTTGGTACAAAGATGGCGTTCGGCACCGACGTCATCATCGACCTGCCCGGAATGAACCGCTTGCAGAGCAATTTCCGTGTCCTGGAGAATTGGAAGATCGCGGAAATACCGCCGCCTTACATTCTGCAAACCATGACCATTCACGCGGCTGAGCTGCTCGGGGTCGAAAAGAACCGCGGTGTGATCGACAAATCGTATTGGGCCGACATTGTCGCCGTGAATGCCGACCCATCAGCCAATATTGACGCTATCAAGAATGTCCGATTTGTGATGAAAGCTGGCCGCGTAGTTCGCAACGACAGGCCCCAATAGAGCGGCCGAATTTACGATCGGGAGGCCTTGTGAGATCAGCGCATGTCTGCGAAGTCGAAGGACGTCCGCACCTGGCGTCCGTCACCCCTGGTCCATTTCGCTCTCATCTATATCGAAATTCGCATAGACTTTCTGCACGTCATCGTTGTCATCGAGGGCGTCGTAGAGTTTCATCATCGCTTTGGCGTCGTTGCCGGTGAGAGCGATATAGTTTTGCGGGACCATCGAGATCTCGGCGGCCTGAGGTTCGACGCCGGCTTGCTTTAAGGCGTCGGTGACCCCCTCGAAGGCGTCCGGGGCGGTAAATATCTCGAACACGTCGCCCTCGTCCTGCATATCGTCGGCGCCGGCCTCGATCAC
>DATLNN010000309.1:0-12191 GCA_035536695.1 Pyrinomonadaceae bacterium
GCCGAGCATGCATATGAACTTGCCGGTTTGGAGCAAACGGGCTGAATACTGGTAGAGATCCGACATCATCTCGGCGGGGGTGGCGCGTGCCGTAAATTCCGGGAGCGTGTGAATACCGAGCTTGTAAACTTCCGAATCGGTTTCCTCCTCGTACAGTTCCATATTTCGCGACGCGTCGATTATTGCCATCGCTCCGGCACCGGTGCCTGTACCGTAGGACACGGTTCCCTCGTATGAAACCGGTAGAATGAGGATACGAGCGGGATCGAAATCGCTATAGTTAAGCTCGTCGATTCCGCCGAACTTCATTGGAAGCTGATCGGACTCAGACATCGGGATCGCAGGCATTCAAGTAAAACATGAAGTATCCTATGCTAACATGTTGGCGGTAAAAGGCAACGTCCGCTCCCGAACGTGGTGAAAACTAGGGGACGTCGATCGTCATTTCACGGCCCGAAAAGCTGAATGTAGGCCGTTTGCGTCCTTTCATAAACTTCGCTGCCGTCTGTGAGAGTGCAGTAATGATCATGGGGAGTGCAATCGACGGGTCGGCAGGGACATAAGCCGTTGTGGCATTACGCAGCACCTTGCCGAAAACCGAGGTGTGCGAGCCGGCATACGAAGGTGTGCGGCAACCAAGCGGAACCGTGTCCGTTGCGATCGAGATCGCATATTTGTGCCCCCGCGGCGTCGTTCTGGTTATATACGAGGCTAGATCGCTGTTATTAACGACGTTTTGGCTTCCCATGCTGCCGAGTGAGATCACGCCGGAATGCCGGGTCTTGTGCGCAATTGTCATCAATTCCATTGTGTCCTGGGTCGTGTCGAACATAATCTGGATCTTTTTCTCAAACTTTGCCCGGGCGATGCCTATGGCCATCTCTGAGCCGGGCAGATCCGGGCAAAATACAGGGATGCGTGCCTTGTAGGCAGATGTGAGGATGCCATCCTCGTGAGCGATCTCAGACAATTCGCGTCCAAGTAAGTGCAGAAATTCCCTTACTGAATAGGACCGGCTCAATTCGAGCTGATTTATGACGCTGCCGATCCATTCATCCGCTTCCTGATATTCCTCGCGGTTTGCGATGATGTCGCCAATTCTCAACACGTCAGCAGTATCGAGGTCATCATCACTCATGCTCGGGTGTGCTTGAAAATGGTTCCGCCCGAGAATCTCATGTATGTCGTGATAGAGGACGGTGCCGGACATTACGATAACGTCAACGAATCGATTCTTGATGACATATGCGATCAGCCGCCGCATGCCAGACGTGATCAAGTTTCCTGACCCGCACATGTAGATCGTCGAGTTGTCGTCAAGCATGTCGAGCCAGATGCGGTGCGCTTCTGCAAGTTGTCTTGCTCCAAAACCGGCCCCCTCCATTTTCTCCAAAAGGCCCGCCACCGAGCGGTCCCTGTCGATCGGAACCGGGCGTGTCGGAACCGTTAAAAATTTCGAAGCCTTAGTTTTCTTTTGAGCTACCATTATCAATCTCCACTATCTTAAAAAATTATGAAAAAACGCCGCCGAGGTCGACCTGGTCCGTCGTGTAGAGATCCAGTCGGCCAAAAGCTGCGCAGCGAAACGCCTCAACATTGAACGCATCCCGATCCGATGTTCTTATTCCAGACCAGAACGATTGTTCAACGGAACCCGCAACCCACACCTGCTGTGATTTACTATCGTAGTGGCTGCGATCGAGGATAAACCCCTGGGCCATCTCAGTACCGCACTTCGGACAATCCGCCATAATGCTTATTGACCATTCGGGGTCAGGTACGTATAACTCTCCACCTGATCCTCGTAGAACTCTATCACCCTGCTCCCCTCGGCATTTGAGAGCCGGCCTTCTTTAATTCGCTGAAGAACCGATTTGCGAAAAGTATCATGAAGCTGCCCGGGATCAAATCGAACGGATGAAACCGCTTCTCCCAAGGTCGCCCCGTATATCACTTTCTTAATTATGTATCCGTCTTCTCCGATAAAAACATGAGCTTCATGGGGAATGCCAAACAGATTGTGGTTGTTCCCCATAACCTCCTGATATGCACCGACGAGCATCATCGCGAGGTAATAAGGCTCTTTTTTGACGAGCTTATGCAATTCGAGCACGGGCTTTACATCGTGCAAGTCGACGAATTTGTCCACAATACCATCGGAATCGCAGGTTATGTCACAAAGCGTAGCATATTCTGTCGGCTTTTTGTTGAGTTTGTGGATGGGGATGATCGGAAAGAGCTGTTCGAGCGCCCAATTGTCGGGCATCGAGCGGAAAACGGAGAAATTCGCCAGGTATTTGGCGCACATAAGGCGTCGAAGCTCAGTAAATTCCTCGGCGACATACTTCTTTTGTTGGGCAAATTTATCCGCTTCCTCACAAATGTCCCAAAACAGTACCTCGCCCTTGCCCTTAGCTTCCAGTGAGATCAACCCCAGGTTGAACATCGTGAAAAGCTCATCACGATTCTCGAGCGCGTCGTGGTAATACTCGCGATAATTCTTGCCGTTGATAGTCTCGCGAAGGTCGAGGAGCTCCTTGACGATCTGCGGGTCGTCGACCTCCATTTTCATCGGAAGCCGGCTCTCGACAACAGTTTCGATCTCGTCCTGGATGTTGGTCACGAGTATGGCGTGATATGCCGATAGATATCGACCCGACTCCTGGATGATCGTCGGATGTGGAACATTCTCATCGTCACAAACCGTCTTGATCACATAGATCACGTCGTTGGCAAATTCTCGAGCGTTGTAGTTTGCCGACGATTCGAATGAGGTGCGGGATCCGTCGTAATCCACCGCCATTCCGCCGCCGACATCTAGGTATTCGATCGGGACCTTCATCTTTTGGATCTTGGCATAGGTCCGGGCTGCCTCCTTCATCGCGTTCTTGATCCTTTTTATATCGGTCAGCTGAGATCCGATATGGAAATGGAGAAGGCGGAGCATGTCGATCCTGCCAGCTTCCTGTAACCGATGAATGACCTCGAGGATCTCGGTCGTTGTGAGCCCGAATTTGGCGGCCTCGCCACCCGATTTTTCCCACTTTCCCGATCCTTTGGAGTAAAGCTTGACCCGGACCCCGATCATCGGTAGATCCGCCTCCGGGTTTTCCTTCTGCATTTTATCCGCCAGGTCGAGGGTGTGGTCGAGTTCGTTGAGTTTTTCGATAACGATCACGACATTTTTCCCTGCCGAGGCCCCGGCAAAAGCAAGCTGAATAAAATCGCGGTCCTTGAAGCCGTTTAGCACCAAAAGGCTGTCTTTGGCCTGTTCAAGGCCAAGTGCGGCATAAAGCTCGGCTTTTGAGCCGGCTTCAAGGCCAAAGTTATAACGCGTTCCTTCGCGAAGGTACTCCTCGATGACGGCCCGATTCGAATTTACCTTCATCGGAAAGACGCAAAGGTGGCCGCCCTCGTATTCAAATTCTTTTATTGCCTTACGAAAAGCCGTTTGCAGCTTGCGGATCTGTCCAAAGAGGAGCTGGGGAAACCGAAGCAAAACAGGCGTGCCAACCCCGCGCCTGCGCAGATCGTCAATGATCTCTTTGACGTCGGCCTGAAGATTTTCATTCTCCGATGAGCGCACGGTCAGATTACCCTTCCGGTTTACGCCGAAATAGTCGGCGCCCCAGTTTCCTATCCCATATGTCTCGATACTCTGATCTATAGTTGCGCTCAATGTCTGGCTCCCGTGGCAATGGCGAAACTACCATTATGCAACAAAAATTCTCGCTTTTAGAAAAATTACGAAGAAATACATAGCTGTCGTTGTAGTCCCGGATACAACAATCTCCCCCCGCGTCTCTGTCCCGTGTCCCGCTTGTCCCGCTTGTCCCGTTTGTCCCACAGAGGTTGAGAGGGAACATAAACTATTGAAAATACAGCTTTTACGTAAAGCCATCCCGTATGTGCCAGCGCTCGGGGACGGGTCCCACGATCATGTCACGTCGCTTTAACGTAAGACTATGGCCAGTCTAAAAATGACAAAGCCCAATTTTCAAATATGACCGTTCCGAAGGCCGGCCCAGTCGCGGCGATGTCGAGGCCCTGCCGTTGCGTTGCAAGCATAGCACAACATTGCATGTGAATCAACAGATTCCATCAGCATATGGACTTCATTATCTAGAACAACAGAGACTGGAGTTAAACGCAGCTTTTCAGTTGGTTTTCGAAACCTTTTATTTGATGTTAATGTAGTAGCGTCGGACCTCAGGGCGAGCCGTTTGCTCGCCGAAGGGCTGATGATACAACAGATAAAGGGAATCGCATTATACTTGCGGCAAGATCAAAACCAATGAATCGACGGAAATTTCTTAATGCAGCAGCAGGTCTTTTGCTGCTGCAATCGTTTCTTCTGCCCGTCAGAACGCCTGCGCAACTCGCGAGCAGTGATATCAACGCTGCTATCCGGAAAGAAGGTATGGAGAATTCGAAGATAATGAATACGATGCATTATCTCACGGACCTCTATGGGCCGCGTCTGACCGGTTCGCCCAATCATGTGAACGCGGCAAAATGGGCAGCGCGCGAGATGCAGTCATGGGGACTTGCAAACGCAACGGTTGAGCCGTGGGAATTTGGTCGCCCGGGCTGGGTGAACGAACGCGCCGTCGGATTGATGCACAAACCGGTACAGGACACGCTGACTTTTGAAGTACTCGCGTGGACGCCGTCGACCAAGGGCACGATCATAGCTGAACCGTTCCACCTGGTAACTCCGCAATTTCCCGCGGCGAGCAATCCGCGCGTGATGCAAAACCCGACGCAGGAAGAATTGACCGCGTATTTCGAGAGTATAAAGGGCCAAATCAAGGACAGGATCGTTCTAGTTGGGCGCCCTGGCGTAGTGCCGGTGAACATCACACCACCGCCAAAACGTATTGCCGACGAGGTTATGAAATGCCGCATGGACCCGACCAAAACGCCACAGGATTGTGCGGCTCTCGGCGGCGGACCTGGCGGCCCGCCGTTTGGGGGTCCTGGGGGCCCGCAAGTAGCGCCGCGTCCGAATGCGTTGAGCGGCCAGCAGATCGCGGCGCAGGTCGGTACACTTCTCCTTGAAAACGGTGCGGCGTTGCGGGTCAACGACGCGGGCCGCGAGCATGGCCAGATCCGTGCATTCGGTGCTTTCAACTACACTACGCAGCCGGTATGGGATGTTAATCAGGTAGTCCCGACCGTCGTGATGCGTAACGAAGACTTCGGCCGGATCACTCGCCTACTCGGCAGCAAGGTTCCGGTCCGACTCGAGTTCGATATTCGCAATCGCACCGTTCCCGACGGTGTTACCAGCTACAATACAATTGCCGAGATTCCAGGGTCGGACAAGAAGGACGAGGTTGTTATGCTCGGTGGCCATCTCGATTCCTGGCATTCGGCAACAGGTGCGACAGACAACGCCGTCGGATGCGCGATCATGATGGAAGCGGCCAGAATCCTAAAGGCGATCGGTGTTAAACCACGTCGGACGATTCGCGTCGCCCTTTGGAGTGGGGAGGAGCAGGGCCTTTTGGGTTCCCAAGCTTACGTTAAGCGTCATTTCGGCTCAACCGAGGCTCCGGGGCCGAATTTCGGTAAGTTTAACGGTTACTTTAACATTGACAGCGGCACGGGTCGTGCGCGCGGCATGTCCGTTTTCGGACCGCCCGAGGCCGCGGCGACTCTTCGTGGGGCTCTTGCGTCCTTCGCCGACTACGGTTTTGCCGGGGTCGTCACAACACGTAGTCGTAACCTCGCCGGCTCGGACCACACGTCGTTTAACAACGCCGGATTGCCTGGTATCGGCGTGCAGCAGGATCCGATCGAGTACGGGTCGCACACTTGGCATACGAATCTCGATACGTACGAACGCATTATCGAGGACGATGTAAAAAAATCGGCGATCATCATCGCCGCTGCGGTTTACGCTTTGGCTATGCGTGACGATATGCTGCCCCGATTCAAGGCACCTGAGATGCCGCCTCCGCCGCCCCCGCCGGGCGCGACTCCGACGCCAACACCAAGCCCAACGCCGATGCTGACTGGAGCGGCAAGCGTCCCGCTTGCCACGCTGCGATAGCGGCGTACCGACGCTGGCAAGCGAGACGCTCGCCGTCCGGTTAATAATCGCGTCGCGATGGACAGATGTTTGCGAGCACGCATTCGCTGCACTTCGGACGCTGGGCCACGCACACCCGGCGGCCGTGAAAGATCATCCAATGTGGAAACATGATCCAATGCCGTTTTGGAACAAGGAGAGCCAGATCACTCTCTATCTTCTCTGGCATCGTATTGCTTGTTAGGCCTAACCGTTGGGATAGGCGTGAAACGTGTGTGTCAACGACCACGCCCGAGGCTATGCCAAAGGCGTTTCCAAGAACGACATTTGCCGTTTTTCGCGCCACACCTCCCAGTGTTAGCAACTCTTCCATCGTTTGAGGAAGCTCACCTCCGTATACATCAACTAGCCGACTGCACGCCAACTGGATATTTCTGGCTTTGTTTCGAAAGAAACCGGTCGAATGGATATCTCGTTCCAGTTCGGCCTGTGGCACTTTCAGATAGTCTTCCGGACCGCGATATTTCCTGAATAGCTCTGCTGTGACGATGTTTACCCGGGCATCCGTGCATTGTGCTGAGAGGATGGTCGCGATCAGCAATTCAAAAGGTGTCGAATGCACCAGAGCGCAATGCGCGTCCGGGTATTCTTTTTTTAACCGCCTTATGATCTCCCCGGTGCGGCGCTTAAGATCTGCGATCATGGCGCCTAGGCTAGAAAAGATACTGCCAAAATGCAAATCTCAAGTCGTTTAGGTAATATTTAACGGCAGAATGAATGTCCCGCTTCTCGATCTAAAAGAACAGAATCAGACCCTTAGACCCGAGATCGAAGCGGCGCTGGCCCGGGTTTTGGATAGCAACGGTTTTATCCTTGGCGACGAGGTTGCCGAGCTTGAAAAGGAGCTCGCTGACCGCTGCGGCGCAAAGCATGCCATCGGCTGCGCATCCGGCAGCGACGCCATCCTGCTCGCCCTGATGGCACTCGACATAGGCCCGGGCGACGAAGTGATAACGACGCCATACAGCTTTTTTGCGACCGTTAGTTCGATCACTCGTCTTGGCGCAACTCCTGTATTTGTAGATATCGATCCACATACTTATAATCTCGACGCCGCCAAATTAGAGAAGAAGATCACGCCGCGGACCCGAGCGATCGAGCCTGTTCATCTATACGGGCAGTGCTCAGACATGACCGCGATAGCGGGGATAGCAGCAAAACATGGCCTTCCGGTCATCGAGGATGCGGCACAGGCCATTGGTGCGGAACTTGACGGAGTGCGTGCCGGCACCATGGGGGCTATCGGATGTTTTAGCTTCTATCCTTCAAAAAACCTCGGCGGAATGGGCGATGGCGGCTTTCTGACGACGAACGATGATGATCTTGCTAGGAAATTGCGTGCTCTGCGCGTGCACGGCTCAGAGGAAAAGTATTTTCACAAGTATGTCGGTCTGAATTCGCGGCTCGACGGGTTCCAGGGCGCTGTTCTTCGGGTCAAACTTCCGTACCTAGATGGCTGGACCGAGCGCCGACGAGCGAACGCGGCCTATTACAACGAGTTTTTCGCGGATGGCGAGGTGAGCGAACATGTAGTAGTCCCGGTCCAACGCCCGGGCGGACGACACACTTATAATCAATATGTTATTCGTATTCCTGACGGACGCGACGCCCTGCGCTCTCATTTGACTGAGAAAGGAATAGGTACGGATATCTATTATCCGCTGCCGCTCCATCTACAGCCCTGTTTTGCATATCTGGGCGGTGCTGTCGGCGATCTGCCCGAGGCGGAACGAGCCGCTCGCGAAACTCTTGCTCTGCCGATATTTCCCGAGTTGAGGCCGGATCAGCAGGAATATGTTGCTGATGCAATAGCTGAATTCTTTGCCCGGTGGGGTTTCGATGCATGATCTCGTCACCATTAACTTAAAGACGGCGCGAGCTCGGATCTCGCTAGCCCTAATTATCATCCTCCTCTTAGTGGGAACCGTGATCGCCGTTAAGTGGCAGCTAGGCAATATGCTGGGCCACCTTACAGACCCGACCGCGGACAACGCACCCGGAGTTGCCGATCTAGCCGTTGCCCTGGCCCCGGCCGACCCGAAGGCAAGCTGGCTGGTTGCCGTCAGCGAGGACGATCTTGCCGCATTTGAGCGAACCGTCCGGCTTGCCCCATCCGACTATCGCTTCAGGGTCGAATATGGCCGGGCATTGGAACAGGACGGACAGTTCGAGCGAGCCGAGGCAGAGTTCAAAAAAGCGGTCGATCTTGCGCCCGGCTACTCATATCCGCGTTGGAATCTCGGCAATTACTTTCTGCGCCGGGGTCGGCCTGATGAGGCACTTCCAGAACTTCGGAGGGCGGCCGAGGGGAATCAGCCTTATCGAGAGCAGGTCTTTTCGCTGGCTTGGGAGTATTTTGCCGGGGACATCTCTCGGCTCGAATACCTCGCCGGCGAGACATCCGACGGCCGGGCACGGCTCGCGTACTTTTTAGCGAGCCGCGGCAGGGCCGAGGAATCGCTTCGATATTGGAACAATCTGACCGAGGCAGAAAAACAGGCAAATCCGGAGATCGCCAAGACGATGGCGCACGGGTTTTTTGAACGAGGTAATTTTCCTGAATCGCTGGAATTTGCGCGTCAGCTGGGCTTCGATGCTGACGCGGCGCCGGAGACGATCACAAACGCGTCATTCGAGAACGGCGTCGGTGAGATGTCTGACGCGCGTTTCGACTGGACGGTAACGAGAACGGATGCCCGGCTGGATATTTCTGTAGACTCAAAGGTAAAACTCGACGGAGGACGCTCAGTGCGACTTTCGTTCAGGAATTTTACCAAGCCAGAACTTTATAATCTGACGCAAACGGTGGTAGTGCGTCCGAGTACCCGCTACAGTCTGGGCTTCTGGGTGCGAACCGAGAATCTTAAGAGCGGTACACTGCCACGCTTCGAGATAACGAATGCAAATGACAACCGAACTCTAGTTAGCTCACAGCCGTTTTCGGCCGGCACCACCGAATGGCAAAAGGTGAAGCTCGATTTTGCCGCACCGCCGAATTGTAACGCTATCAGAATAAGAACAACGCGAATCGGATGTGGCGACGATTGTCCGATCAACGGTATCGTGTGGTATGACGGTTTCGAACTGAGACGAATCGATTAGCCAGCTCGGCCCGCCGCTTTTTCCGTTTTGTTGTCCGCCTCTCAATGTTGAACAAGATCGCATTTAGTCTGGTCTGCATCACGACAATAGCCACCACCCTGGCGTATGGGACGGTTCATCAGCCGATCATTGCGGTTTTTTATCTTATGACAGCCATGATGGCGGTTCTGTGGGCAGCGGGCTGTACGGCGGGCGGCCATATGCGGGTCAGCCGAAGCATGCTTCAGGTCCCGTTGCTGCTTATAGGCCTTTATGCCGTTGTGCAGGTAATTCCGCTGCCCGGTTTTGGTGATAGGCAGACCATTTCCGTCGAGCCATTCGCGACATATTTGACGGCGGTACATATTTTTGTACTTTGTCTGTTCTTCGCTCTCGCACTTGTGTCGCTGGATTCCGCTCGCCGGCTTCGTCGTATGTCCTCCTTGCTGGTCATATTTGGTTTTATTTATGCGTTCTATGCCATCCTCCAATCGGTTCTCAGTCCCGAGCGGATCTACGGAGTATATGATCCCGCATCGGCGACGCCCTTCGGATCGTTTGTAAATCGTCACGACTTTGCAGCGTTGATGAATATGGTCGCCGCTATACCGTTGGGGCTCATCTTTGCCGGCGCGGTACCCCGAGACAAGAGGCTGCTTTACGTTGTATCCATTGCTCTGATCGGAACGGCGGTACTACTTAGCGGATCGCGGGGGGGCCTGGTAGCTCTCGTCGCCGAGATCTTGATCTTATTGATCCTGACCACGCGTTCCAAAGGCCGCGGGGCCCTGTTAGTCCGGGGCGGACTTTCCTTCTTACTACTGATCGCGGCTGTCGGTGGAGCGGTATTTGTCGGGGGCGACACGTCTCTGACGCGTTTTTCTGACGCGGCATCCGCGAATAATATATCGTCCAGTCGGCTCGAGATCTGGGCGACCACACTCAAACTAATCTCCGATCATCTGCCTTTCGGGACCGGACTCGGAGCTTATGCACAAGCGTATACCCGCTACGATACGCTGAGCGGCCTGGAACGCATTGAGCAGGCCCACAATGATTATTTACAGCTCGCAGCGGACGCCGGGATCGTCGGCGTACTGATCGGAGCGCTATTCCTGTTCTGGTTTTTCCGCGAGGCGGCAAGGAACTGCTTGGGGACAAATACATTTCGACGCGGGATCGCCATCGGCGCATTCGCAGGGTGTTCCGCGGTTCTTGTGCACAGTGTCTTCGACTTCGTTCTGCACATCACGGCCATCTCCGTAATGTTTCTCATGCTGCTTGCGATGCTGGTCGCAAGCGGAAGGGAATTTGACGATGACATTGACGAGTTTGATGACCCCAGGCGCACACGCCGCCGGTCGGCGAGCGTAACACCTATCAAGGAGACGTCACGGAGCCAACGAGCAAAGAGTGTATAAGGCGCCGGAGGGCTACGCACATGCTTGGGCTGCTGCACGTCGACCTGTGCTAGCGCCTGAATGCTGGTCGCGGCTAGAAACTTCTCCTGAACAGATAAGATGCCTTGATAAAAAAGCTTCGACCATTTCCGCGCAGCCCACTCTCGCGTACACCCGTGTAAGGGTTGTAGCCGCCGTAATTCAGATCATCATTGTAGCCGGCATAAAGAGCGGTGCCCGGACTTGGGGTCCAACCCACCACGGCCTGCGGGCGTATACGCGACGAAATGTTCGAGTAATCGACCCTTACTCGGGCAAAGACATTTCGCGTGAATTGGTAGGTCGAGCGGACGCTGAATATGTTGTCGTCAAATGCGACTCGTCTGGTATCGTCGCGAATCAGGCGGCTGCGATTGTAGTTGACCTGGATCTGGAACGCCGTTGTCGGCTGGTAGCGAACCGACGACTCGATGTAGGTCACGTTCCCGGCACCCGGATCCTGCGCGGGCGCTCGTTCCGTGCAGATCGCAAACTGGCCGCAGCGTTCAAACCACGCAACGTAGGGGGCGCTGACGCGAGGGTATTTGGGCCCGGCCCCAAAATCGTAATCAAGGTTTCCGAAGCTTTGGCTCAACACGAAAAGAACGAAGAGCTGTTTGACGGGCGAAGCCTCGACGAAACCGTAAACCTCTTTGCGATGAGATGACCGCTCCGAGCGGGGACCAAAAAAGGCTCCCTGCTGCGTGGGGCCTCGTCGCGCGCCGAATTCGTGCTCGAATACGCGCTCGTAACCAAATTCAAGGCCGCCACCGACAAAGATCTGTCTCTGGAAGGCGAGCATTCCCTGGGTGTTGGACTGCATTCCCTGTGTTCTCGCTTTCCAATCGTAGCTGACGTTCGTTTGGTTAAAAAGCCGCTTGAAAATAATGTTATTTTTTGCGTTACGGTCGGTTTGATACTGGATGAACGAGCCGAGGTAGTTTGTATCGACACGGTTCGTGAACCCAACGTCGGCACGGTAGTCTGCCGAGCGGCCCTGGGCCAAAAAGTCCATATACAAATTGCGGCCCGACCGTTGGACGAAAGCACGATAGCCAAATCCATTCCCGGTCCGGTACTGGTTGCGGTCAAGATCCGGGTTGTAAAAGTTACGCCGCGAGTTGGTTCCGAGGATCTGAAATTCCGCGACCGTTCTTTTGTCGAGCTTAAATCGCCCGTCAAATCCGGCGGTATGATTGTGACGGTCTGTAAAATTGTAGGTCGTCGCAAAAAAGCCGATGTTGTGTTCGCGGCCAACGTCGCGTTTGAGCCGTAACACCCCGATGTCGGCATTCTGATCTACAAATCTCTCGATCCCGCAGATGATGTGCAGATTTGGATTAGCCTGACGCCGCTGCTGGCATTCGAACAAGCCCTGTCGCTCGTCAGGAGAATAGTTGCCCGGAGCATTGTCCGACGCATAGAGGATGCCAAATGTGTTCCGGCCGCGTCGTCCTGTCAGCTTGGCCGCCATATCGGGGTCGACGATGGCGCGCGTATTGACGACATTCAGCCCGCTTTGGAAAATGTCGATCCGCTCAAGAAAAAAAGGACGTTTCTCAGCAAAAAATATC
>DATLNN010000310.1:0-2795 GCA_035536695.1 Pyrinomonadaceae bacterium
CCCGACAGAGACCTGATGGACCACTGGGAGGGCGAGCACGAGGCGCTCAGTCTGGCCCGCATCGAGTGTCACTATTTTATGAACAACTCGTTCTTCCCGAGCGAGAACTATCTGATCGAGAACGTCGATAAGATCCGGCACATCCCGACCGTTATCGTGCAGGGACGTTACGATGTGGTCTGCCCGATAACATCGGCCTGGGAACTGCACCGGGCGTTCCCGGAAGCAGAGTTTATCGTCGTTCCGGACGCCGGTCACTCGGTCTCGGAAAAGGGGATCACCTCGGCGCTCGTTGACGCGATGGACCGGTTCAAGGAGAAAGGCGCGGCGGCCTAGAGGTGGCGAGCGGGCGGATTCGTGTATGATGTTGGCTTAGATTCAGGCGGACATTTTGCGGGCCGCCGGCGCCAAAAGTTATGGAGTTATTTATGCTTGGATTGGGAACACCTGAAATCATCGGGATCGTCGTTATTCTATTCTTGCTCTTCGGAGCGACGCGGCTGCCGCAGCTGGCGAAATCGCTTGGCCAATCACGAAAGGCTTTTAAGGAAGGAATGCGTGAGGCTGAAGAGGAAGAAAGGGCCGAACAGCTGCCGGCCTCTAACCCCACGCCGCAGGTAAACGCCATGAGCGACGAAGGTTTATCTGACGAAACGCGTCGCCGGGCTGAAGCTAAGCAAAGCTAGCGATCGTCGGTTCTACCTTGCAGCCAGAATCTGAGCCTCCGGCGTTTGGCCGGAGGCTCTTCTGTTGATTACAGCTGAATTTCAGACACTTGCCTTTAACGGCGAATACATTTGCAGTCCGGAAGAGCCATTTATGGCCGCTGGTGGCGAACTGATACGTGACCCCTAGCCAAGACTGGGTAACCAGAAATGTGCTGAGCTTTGAAGCCTGGTAGCAACCAGCGGCCATAAATGGCTCTTCCGGACTGCAAATGTTGTTCGCACCGCAAATGTAGGTTATTCCTTCTCTCCGGTAACCAGCGCCACCTTCACTGAAAATCTGAACGACAGATTTCCATCCTCGGCATCGATCAGCTGAGCGAGTTTTTCAATGACCCGCGATTTGTCATCTTCTTCCAACGATTCGAGCCACACCGGCAGCAGAAACTCGGCGACGAGCGGTGAGGCGACAAAGCCCGCGCCGTTCTCGTATTCGAAGACCTCCGTTGCACTGTGACTCTTGACGTTTACCAGACCCTCGCCCTTCGCGATCTCTTCCGCCTGGGTCAATGTCGGCACCTCACGGATCATACCTTCGGCCGCTGCCCCATGCGCGCCGAGATCCTCGTTGAACATGACCTCCCATAGCAGCGAAAAGATTTCCCCGAAACTGCCCGCGGCCGGCAGAAAAACGGCAATTCGACCGCCGGATCTTACGACGCGCTTCGATTCGGCAAATGCAGTGGCCAGGTCT
Organism: Pyrinomonadaceae bacterium; assembly: GCA_035536695.1. Taxonomy (GTDB): domain Bacteria; phylum Acidobacteriota; class Blastocatellia; order Pyrinomonadales; family Pyrinomonadaceae; genus OLB17. Next base: position 1,420 of record DATLNN010000310.1, read on the forward strand.
GCGGGACGAACAAAACTCGCGTCGGTTAGTACGGCGTCGAAGGAATCGTCCTCGAACCGAAGCGTTGAGAAATCCACGTCCGACCTAACGGCGATAGCTTTGTCTCGCGCGATCTGAACCATCTCCTCGTTCTCACAGGTCGCAAAAACAGCTGTGTTCTTATCCATCCGGTCGCGGAGTGCAAAGCAGTGACTCCCCGTGCCGGCATTCACATAAAGAAAATTCTCGTCCTCATCGGAGAACGTCAAATGCTTGTCGACGAGGTCCGTAAACCGGCGCGTCCACTCGTCGTTGATGTAAAGGTCCCGCAGAAAAGCGAGCTCCTTCTCGGTCTTTGCCATATCTCCATTTAATCGCAATCGGTGAGGAAAGGCACGGACACGCGTGCGGCGTGAATGGAGCCTGCGGCGCCGCATGCTCCAATCGCGCGGCAGGGTCTTGGGGTCCATGGTTGTTCGCCCAGGCCGGTTCCCGCTACTATTACCACCATGACCAAAAGCGTGCAGGAGCTCTTCGACTTGGCGGGCAAAACCGCGATTGTGACCGGCGGGTCGCGGGGAATCGGAAAAGAGATGGCCGAGGGTCTGGGCGAGGCGGGTGCAAACTTAGTGCTGTGCGCTCGCCGTGCGGAATGGCTCGACGAAACGGTCGAGGAGTTTCGCCGGAGCGGTTTCAATGTCGAATCGCAGTTGTGTGACGTCTCCAAACCCAATGAGGTTGAAGCGGTGGTGTCGATGGCGGTCGAGAAATTCGGCGGTGTGGATATTCTGATCAATAACGCCGGTATCTCATGGGGAGCGATGCCTGAGGACATGCCGCTCGAAAAGTGGCAGCAGGTTATCGACGTAAACCTTACGGGATGTTTTCTGTTCGCACAGGCCGCCGGACGCGAAATGCTTAAGCGCGGAAGCGGCTCGATCATCAACATCGCGTCTATCGCCGGACTCACGTCGTCGGCAAACGGTCCTTTTTATGCGGGATATGTCGCGAGCAAATCAGGTTTGATCGGTCTTACCCGCGAGCTAGCCGCGAGCTGGGGACGGCGCGGCGTACGAGTCAACGCGATCGCACCGGGTTTCTTTCATTCGAGGCTGGCTGATGCTGTAATAGATCTATACGAAAGATCGATTCAGGAAGACAATGTTATCCCGCGGGTCGGGAACGAAGGCGAGCTGAAAGGCACGATCGTTTTTCTCGCATCCGACGCGTCGAGTTATATCACGGGGCAGACGATCGCTGTAGACGGGGGAATGACGGTCTAGTTTTGCATTTTGGATTGTAGATTTTGGATTTTAGATTACCTGATAAGATTTCGTTTTCCTTTTACCATTTACCTTTTTTTAGTGGAACTCACTCCGCAAATCTCGACAGTTTCC
>DATLNN010000311.1:0-6062 GCA_035536695.1 Pyrinomonadaceae bacterium
TGGGAAGCCTACGTCACTTTAGAACTTTCTTGGTGAAGGGGCCCTTACTAACGTGCGGGCTACTGACACGCGGGCTACCGACGCGCGCGGGCTTCTGCATAGTTCTGGCGGGCAAGGACCTTGACCTTCTCACGCCAATTCTCGTGCAGTTCAAACCGCCAAAGCTCGATCTCAGGTGCGATCGAGCGCGCGAAGAACTCGAAATCACGATGAAAACTCCATGCCGGCGCTACCGTGTAAATGATGGCGGGTCTATCGGCTATCTTGCGTCCGTCAAAGAGATCGGCGGCGGCCAGAACGCCGCGCCGCCGCTGGAGCTCTATCTTTCGCCAGTAATCGACCGCCTGAAAGACCACCTCGCGATCGGGCTGGGTTTTCAGCTCAATGATGACCAGACGCCCGTCTTTCCTCAGCGCCAGCAGATCGATCTTGTCGCGGAGGAAGCGAAACTGGTTGTAGAGTGGTGAGAGGATGAGGTTTGCGTCGAGCAGGTTGATGTTGCGTCGAAGGATCGATTCAAGCCATGCTTCAGGCCCTGCGCGGTAGAATTCGTGTCGTTTGTTCGGTGCACATACCGCACGATTCTCGCGGAGCAGATCGACAAGGGCTCGCAGCTCGAGCCAGTTCTCCTCGGTGAGAGTCCGACCGTAGCGGCGGCCAATGCCGAACCACGCACTCTCCCTTTCCAGCATCGTCCTCACGCGGGCAAAGGGCAGCCCGGCAAATCTAAGCGTTTCACCCTGGCGAGAAAATATAATGTCGATCTCGTCCGGTGAGAGAGCGATGATCCGCTGCGAAACGGAAGTAGGCCGGGGCCCGTGTGGAATGGAGAGCCGTGTGGCCTTTTCGCGCCAGAGCTCGCGGAGCTTTCGCGCCGGCAAGGTGACTAGACGTGGCGGGTCCTCGCGCCGAACGATTTCGACGATCGTGATCTTGTTCTTCCATTTTTCATCCAGCAGGGCGTGAAGTTTCTGGGCCTGTTTCGCATGCTTCGTCTCGGCTATTATCCAGATGTCGAGCACCGGCCTTTTTTTCCTAAGCCCCAGTTTCTCGAGCCATATGATCGCCGCCGTGAAGATCGCTTCCACAGTCAGAGAGGCGGTGACATCCGCGATCGCGGCCATCGGCGTCTTATCCGCCAGGTCAAAGTTGATCTGCGCAAGCCGGCCTGTCTCGATATTCAGTGCGACGCGGCCGAGCTTGACCCCAGTTCGAGCAGTTGCGATGAGTTCGGCGATCTCATTAGCTTTTTGAAGCCGTGCGAGCTCGATCTCACGCGACAGTACCGACGCAGATGTGCGTGGCAGCAGCCGCATTGTTTCGCGTTTTTTTGCAAATTCGCGGGCGACGTCCATGGTGATCTCATCATTCTCCGCCGAAAACGAATTCAATCGCCATGAGTGGAAACCGCTGTCATCGAGGAATCCAAAACGCGAGACTGTCTCCCCGGCGTCGATCTCGATCTCATGGCATTCGAGCGGAAATGTCCTGCCTGCATCGCGAACCAACAGCCACTCGTGGTGGCTGTTGACCAACTCGCGCAGCTCGTTTGCATCTACCATTTGTGGTTCGCCGTAAAGTATTTCATCATCGCCCCGGCCCAGTCTGAGTAGCCCTGTTCGGATGGATGAATGCCGTCGGCAAAAAAGCCGTCGAGCTGAATATCCGCGGGCTGTGGATAATAGAAAACCCTTTCCATGTCGGCGGTAAACTCCCGAATATTGGCGTCATGCATTCTCGAAAGCTGCCAGAGGATCGTCTTGACGGGTTCGGGCATGATGGGTGAATAGACGATCATCGGACAGTTTGAAATGAAGATAACAGCGTCGGGATTCCTCTCTCGCAACAGACCCAGCAGCTCGGTCATGTCCCGCCGCCATTTTACGGGGCTGGATAGCTTCATCACATCGTTACCGCCCAATCCAATAAGGATGTAGTCAAATTGCTTTTCGGGCATTTGCGGCAAAAGCTCATCGATGGTGCGGCGTGCGGTAACACCATTCTTGCCGATAACGTGCCACTCGACGGGACGACAAATGTACTCGCTCAACTCCCGTGCAAACTGACCGGCCAAGGCCCTATCATGTGTTCTCGCGCCAAGTCCGGCGACGGTCGATTCGCCTATGACGAAGAGGCTCGCAGAACCTTTCCCTTCGCCGTATCTGCCGGTACGGTCGCCGGCGGCGTCGGGCAAAATGCCGACTTTCCACCGGGTGATCTGCCCCTGAACCAGCAGAAAGGGCGCAAATGGTGCGATGGCCCCGGCGCCGACTAGAAATCGCCGTTGCCATCGCCGCAAATTATTGCCGTTATTACTCATAAAATGAGCCTATGCTAAAATCTATACACTCTGATGTTCTTGTCAAATCGGCCAGAAAACTTCCTCTTCCTCATCATTTGTGCGGTTGTTTTTGGAGCTTGCGGATGGCCTGATGGGAATGACGCGAAAGCGGTTCCCATTGCGCCGAAGACGCCAGGTGAGTTTCCATTTTCAACTATCGAGCCGGAGACATATCAGGGCGATGTAACTGTGAGCGACGGCCAGATCGAGAAAAGGTGGTTCGTCGCGCGCAAGCGTGAGCTGTCGCGTCTCGACTTCTATTCCGGGGGTGACCTGTCGCATTCGAAACTAGCTGCCGATAAGATATACCTTGTCGACCATAAGCGAAAGGTCTATATCGTGACTGATGAAACAATAACGCCCGGGGCGTCGCCCGAAATGCGCACGGGTCTGCCAGATGCGATCTATCGAGGAAAACAGTACCGGGAGTTCGAAGAAACGGGCCGCGAGAATGGCCGTATCCACTATAAGGTGACGCCGGACGCGTTTTCAAAGGGCGAGATACTGATAAGCATCGATGAGGCGACCGGCATAATGATTAGACAGGAATTCAGGGATGGGCCCGAACCAGGTGGCCCGGCGGCGTTCGTGTATGAAATGAAAGATCTTAGGACCGACGTCGAGGACGCTGTATTCACGTTACCTCCCGGCTATAAAAAAGTAGGACGTAAGGAGTTTCACCTCCCCTTAAAGCAATTGATCAAATGAACGATGTTTCCCAGGAAATTGTAATTACAGACGAACACCGCGCCCACGCGGCTAACTCGCTTGCAAGCCTTCCGTTTTCAAGGCTGATGGGGATGGAGCTTGTCGATCTGTATTTAGACATCGCCGTTATTAAAATAGAGATGCGAGATGAGCTGCGTCAGCCCAGCGGGATCCTTCATGGTGGGGCGACGGCGACGCTGATCGACACGGCGATGGCGTTTGCGGTGCGCACGCGACTGCCGATCGATGTGGCGACAGCCACTATCGATCTCACGGTGCATTATCTCAGGCCGCATGTCTCAGGGGCATTTACGTGTACAGCACGTGTTGTACGAGCGGGGAAGCGCATCTTCACGGTCTCGGCCGACGTCGAGAACGAAGACGGGAAACTGATCGCCACCGCGATCTCTACGTATACACGCGTGTGACTGGAGAGTGAGGGTCCCGCTCGCCATGAACGCGTAGCGTTCACGTAAATTTCTGGTTGAAGTTTGCGTGTAGGCGCCAATGTCAAGCAAGACGCTTGCTCTCCAGTCATGGAACAACTTCGCAAATTCTTGCCCTTCATCAAGCCGTACAGATGGACGATCCTGGCCGGGGTCTTCTTTATTCTGTGCTCGATGGCGTTTGGGCTGTTTGTTCCCTATATGGTTGGCCAAGCCGTCGACGACCTGGGGGCGGAGGTCACACAAGGCAAGATCATTTACTATCCGCTGGTGATACTGGGCCTTAGCGTGACGAGCGGCATCTTTCTTTTTCTTCAGCGCCGGCTATTGATCAACACTTCGCGGAATATCGAATTTGACATGCGCGAGGCCTTCTACGCATCGCTGGTCGATCAGCCGCTCGAGTATTTTCAGCAAAACCGCGTCGGCGACCTTATGGCGCGCGCGACAAACGACTTGTCAGCCATTCGGCAGATCGTGGGTCCGATGATCCTGTACAGCTTTCAGGCCGTCTTTGCCCTGGCGATCTCGCTGCCCATATTGCTTAACATATCGCTCAAGCTCACGCTGATGATGTTGATCCCGCTGCCCTTTGTGACACTCACGGTCAAGTTTCTGGGCGAGCAGATCCACAAGCGGTTTGAGAAGATACAGGAGTTTTTTTCCGACATCTCCGCGCGTGCCCAGGAAAACCTGACCGGCGTGCGCGTCGTGCGCGCGTATGCCCAGGAGGAAGCGGAGATCGAGCAATTCCAAGTGCTGAATCGCGAATACGCCGATAAAAACCTACGGCTTGTAAAATTCGCCGCCGCGATGCGGCCGATGATGTTCTTTTTCATCGGCCTCGGTTTTGTGATCATCGTAGCCGTCGGTGTGCCGATGGCCGTCCGCGGCGAGATCACGTCGGGCGATTTCACGGCGTTCATCCTCTATCTCCAGCGCATGATCTGGTATCTGATAGCCCTCGGCTATGTGGTCAACCTGTATCAACGCGGTACCGCGTCGCTAAAACGATTCAACGTAATTCTCGATGCCGTACCGGCCATCAGTGATGACTCCGAAACCCGCGAGCAGCCCGCTATCCGCGGCCGGATCGAGTTTCGAGATCTGACGTTTGCGTATAACGGAAAACCTGTTCTCAACGACATCGATCTCGTTATTGAACAGGGCAAGACCGTGGCGTTCGTGGGCAAGACGGGCAGCGGAAAATCCACGCTGATGAGCCTGGTTCCACGCCTGCTGGACGCGCCGGAGGGCAGCGTTCTTATCGACGGCCGCCTGGTGCGCTCATTTCCGCTGGCTCAGCTTCGCCGGGCTATAGGATTTGTTCCGCAGGAGACCTTTTTGTTCAGCGACACGCTGGCGGCAAATATTGCGTTTGGTATCCGGTCAGAACCACCTGCGTTAGCGGGTGGTTTAAATCGGTTAGTTCGCAAGATGGGCGTCGAGGAGACCCTTCTTCAACCACCCGCAGGCGCAGGTGGTTCTGACTCGATCTCTGTCGAAAAAGCCGCCGAGATCGCCGGATTGGCCGAAGACGTCAAAACATTTCCCGGCAAGTACGATCAGCTTGTCGGCGAGCGGGGCATCACGCTCTCTGGCGGCCAAAAGCAGCGGACCGCGATCGCTAGGGCCATCATGCGGGATCCGCGCATACTCATCCTCGATGATTCGCTTTCGGCTGTGGATACATATACAGAGGAAAAGATACTCCGCAACCTTCGAGACATCCGGTCCGAGCGCACCACGCTCATCGTCTCGCATCGGGTCTCGACCATCCGTGACGCCGATCTCATATGCGTGATGCACGACGGCCGTATCATCGAACGAGGAACCCATGAAGAATTGATAGCCCTTGATCGTGAATATGCCGATCTCTACCAGCGGCAGCTGCTCGAAGAAGAGCTGGAGGCAACCGAATAGTTCGTTCGGAGTTCCAGCTTCAACTGGCTCGTGAGCGCTTTAGGAGGAGACTATGTCAAACCAAAAGATCAACCCGGAGCAAGGCTATCAAAGCATACTCTTCGTCTGGTTCGCGCTGCTCATCTCGCAGCTGATGTTTCTCTTCGTCGTGTTTTTCATAAAACCCGAACTATTCGTGTTCGACCTGACAAGACCGCTGCTTGGCGAGAACGCCGCGGTTGTCCTCGCCTTCGCGGCCCTCTCTGCGGCGAGTGTAATCGCGTCGATCGTTATTCGGAACAGGTTCCTGCACCAGTCGGTGGCCGAGCAGAACATCGCCCACGTGCAGACCGCGATGATCGCCGGCTGCGCCCTCGCCGAGGTAGTTTCGCTGCTTGGCCTGATGCTGGCTTTTGCATTTGACTACCAATACTTCTTTCTCTTCTCGATAGCAAGCATCGTCGCGACTCTCCTCCATTTTCCACGCCGCTCGAGCGTACATGCAGCGGCCTTCAAGCAGTAACCAATTTTCTTTCCTGTTATAAAAATGACTGCCGCGGGGTTTTCTGGTTGAGCAAAGTATCAACGATACGATCCAGGTCCATTCGGATCAGGGTCGCTTAGACAATCTCGCAAAGCCATAGGAGGAAAACATGCGCAAGATC
>DATLNN010000312.1:0-6896 GCA_035536695.1 Pyrinomonadaceae bacterium
CGAGTTGTCGGCCAAAACACTTGACCGGATCCTAAGCTTTGGCGAGATCGTGGCGTCGCGCATCGTCGCCGGGAAACTGGCCCAGGCCGGGCTCGAAAATGAGTGGGTTGACAGCCGCCTTCTGATCAAAACGGACTCGAACCATGGATCTGCCAGCGTCGACTTTCCCGAAACGAACCGCCGCATCCGAGAACACCTCAACCAGTCGCCGGCGAGGCTGCATATTTTTCCCGGCTTTATTTCGTCCGACGCCGCCGGTTATACGACCACACTTGGACGCGGCGGGTCGGATTACACCGCCGCCATTCTTGCGGCCGCAACCGACGCTGACCTTCTCGAAATTTGGACAGATGTTTCGGGGATGATGACGGCGGACCCGCGGTTTGTGCGAAATGTCCGTCAGATCTCTCACATCACATATCGCGAGGCCATGGAGCTGTCGCATTTCGGGGCAAAGGTCATTTACCCGCCCACGATTCATCCGGTGATGGCAAAGGGGATTCCGATCCTGATCAAGAATACTTTTGCTCCGGATCATCCGGGCACGCTGATCGAGGCGGAATCGCCGACGGCGAACGAAATGGTCCGCGGCATCACGAGCATCGATGGCATAACCGTCCTTAGTCTCGAAGGCAGCGGAATGGTCGGCATTCCGGGTTTTTCAAAGCGGCTGTTCGACGCGCTGTCTAGATCTCTTATAAACGTTATTCTCATCACTCAGAGCTCATCCGAACACTCGATCTGCGTCGCCATCGAGGAGAAACATGCCGCCAAAGCCAAGGCCGCGGTTGACGGTGAATTTGAGTTTGAGATCAGCGTCGGGCGGATCGATCCTCTTAAGGTCGAGAGTGGATTTTCGATCCTTGCACTTGTCGGTGACCAGATGAAGGAACACACTGGCGTCAGTGGCAAGATGTTCACAACTCTTGGCCACAACGGCATCAATATCCATGCTATTGCGCAAGGCTCGAGTGAGCGGAATATCTCGGCAATCATCGCTTCAAAAGACGTCCGAAAGGCCGTAAATACGCTGCACGAAGAGTTTTTCTCCGACGGCAACAAGCAGATAAACGTGTACTTGGCTGGGGTAGGCACGGTCGGCAGCCGGCTGCTCGAACAGCTTCGCTCACAGCACGATCATCTGGCCGACGAACTGAGATTGAATGTCCGCGTGGTCGGTCTCGCGAATAGCAAGCGGGGCCTGCTCTCCGACGAGGGCGTTGACCTCGATACATACGCCGCCGAACTTGGCTCGGCCGGCGATATGAATATTGGCCGGTTCACCGACGCGATAATCAAGGAAAATCACCGCAATTCCGTCTTCGTCGATGTGACGGCCAGCACGGACGTTGTGGAGACGTACACAAAGCTCTTGGAGAAGAGTGTTTCAGTGATCGCCTGCAACAAGGTAGCCGCCTCTTCCGACTATGAGACCTACGCTGACCTCAAAGCGAGAGCCCGCGAATTCGGCGCGAACTTTTTCTTTGAGACAAACGTCGGGGCGGGGCTTCCGGTGATCCACACGCTCAACGACCTGATGCGGAGCGGCGACAGTGTTAAGCGGATCGACGCTGTGCTCTCAGGCACGCTCAATTTTGTCTTTAACAACTATGACGGCACACGCACGTTTGCCGAGATCGTTCGCCAGGCCCAGGACGAGGGCTATACCGAGCCCGACCCGCGGCTTGATCTGAGCGGCACCGATGTCGCACGAAAGATACTTATCCTCGCGCGCGAGGCCGGAAACCGGCTTGAAATGAGTGACATCGACAATACCGGATTTCTGCCCGAATCATGCCTGGCCGGAAGCGTTGAGGATTTTTACCGGGAGATGGCCGCGCACGAAGAACATTTTCGGGGCTTGCTTAAGGCCGCTAAAGAGAAAGGATTGACTTTGAAATATATCGCCTCATTCACCGGTGGGCGAGCATCTGTCGGCCTTGAGTGTATCGGTCCCGACCACAATTGCGCCAACCTATCAGGCAAGGACAACGCGGTGCTTTTCTACACGAATCGATATTCCGAACAGCCCCTCGTTATCAAAGGGGCGGGGGCAGGAGCAGATGTAACGGCCGCGGGCGTTTTTGCCGACATCATCCGGGCGTCGCGATCATAATTCAGTTTAGGTCTCCAAACCGATGTTGCAGGATAGCAGTGATGGCGATCGCCGCAGTTTCGGCACGCATTATTCGCCCGCCGAGTGTAACGACACGGACGCCGGCCGACCGTGCTGCCTCCAATTCCGAGTCCTCCCATCCGCCTTTGGGCCCGTACACGACCGTTATCTTGTCGCCTGGCACTCCATCGGGAAAGTTGGCTCCACCGCGCTCGGAGAACATGAAGATCTGTTTTGCCGCCTGCTGGTCGATCAAGTCGAAAAACTCGGTTGGTTCCCCAACCTTCATCAGTCTCGCCCGGCCACACTGTTTCGTCGCCTCAAGCGCGATTCGCCGCCACCTTTCAAGCCGCCGAGCCGCGTCTTTTAGTTTTACATCGCAGCGGACTGTATGGATCGGGACCAGCCTCGTAACGCCCAACTCGACCGATTTCTGGATGATCAGATCGTACCTCTCCCCATTCAGGACCGTTGGGGCCAGGGTTATTTCGAGCGGAGATTCGGGTGAGGCCGGAGCAGTTTCCTCAATGATCGAGAGCAACGTTGTCTTTTTTCCGGTCTCCATCACCGTTGCCAATGCCTCCCGACCGGTACCATCAAAAACTGATACCTCTTCGCCGACACTTAGACGCAACACATCGCGCAAGTGTCGCGTCTCGTCGGCGTCGAGCACTACGGTTTCATCGGAGAAATTTTGAGGCTGGGCGTAAAAGCGATGCATTTTTTTCAGCCAAATTTACTGCGATAATCGGCCGAGTCTCGCCTGAGATCGAGCCACGAATCAAAAATATCAGGCGTCTGGAGCCAAACGGTGAGCCAGGCGGATATCTCCGCATTAAAGATCTTTTCGCCAGCGTCGATGTCCGCGCGCGCGGCGGCGGCCGCGGCCGTCTTTTTGGCGCGGAGGGCCATGTCGAGAACGAGCCGCAGGCCGTCGCGGTCGTTTTCGGCCTTATACTTACGCCGCAGGTTCTCCAGTTTTCGTATCGACGAAGCCGCACTGTCCAGGTCGTCGATTTGAACGAGGTTTCTAAGTGCGGCATCATACGGCCCATCCGACGCCCGGTCCACGTGGAGCCGCATTATCTCCGCATGCCGCAGCACCGCCCCTTCGTCAGCTAGCAGGCGGGCGATGACCATCGGCGGGTCGACCGCCGCCGCACCATATTCCGCATCGACCGCTACCGAGATGGCCTCTATTTCGGCTGCTCCCACGCTCTCACAATCGAGTTTTTCCCAAACTTCGATGATAAGGTCGGTTTTTGTTCGGGACTGCCACGCCATGATGCCATCAGGCAAAGCGGAGAATGATCACATTCCGCTTCTCCTATCTCGTCTTTGCTATAATTTCGGTCGATGAATGGTCCTTTGGGTCTCCGACAATCGCAACGGTGCCTCCGTACGCGCGCACGATGTCGCGTTCGGGCACATTTTCTGTCGTATAGTCGGTGCCTTTCGCATGAAAATCAGGCCTGATCGCCCTGATCAATTCCTCGACCGTCGGCTCTTCGAATATTGTAACGAGATCCACGCATCGAAGGGCGGCAACGATCTCAGCCCGCTCGCCTTCGGGCGTGTATGGCCGCCCATCGCCCTTCAAAATTCGCGTTTGGTTATCAGAGTTGAGGCCGACCACCAGGACGTCGCCGAGCGCTTTGGCCCCAGCCAGATAACGAATGTGTCCAACATGCAAAAGGTCAAAACAACCGTTCGCAAGGACGATGACAGAGCCAGCAGAGCGAGCAATATCGATCTCGCTCACGAGCGTGATTCGTTCGAGAATCGGTGCGCTGTAGTTCATTATTCCTAACTGGCGCACATGGACACACGGTTTTCCGCGGAATCGAGCGACTCGGTTAGCTCATCTATCGTCACACATGCCGTACCTTTCTTCATGACAACGATGCCGCCCGCATGGTTTGCGACCGTCGCGGCGTCGGCAAAGTCCATGCCGACCGCCAGGCCTAGCGCGTACGCAGCTATAACCGTATCACCGGCCCCGGTAACGTCGACTGGTTCCGGCGAACCGACCGCATCGATCCTGTACGGTGGCTTATCCGCTTCAAAAAGCGTCATTCCCTTATTTCCGTCGGTAACGAGCAACGAAGTGAATCCCATCGATTCTCTCAGCGTGCGGCAGGCATCGAGAGTAAAATCCTTGCCCAGTATCTGCTCCACCTCCTCGCGATTCGGGGTCGCGGTTGTGGCCCCTGCGAAGTCACGCAGCGAGTAGCGCGAATCAACGATCAAGGGTATCTTGAGCCGCCGAGACTGATCGATGGCATCGGCTATCAGGTCGCCAAAGATCGCCCCGTAGCTATAGTCCGACAGTATTATAGCGTCCGCAACGGCCGCGGCGGCAGCAAAATTTTTCCGCAACTCATCGTGTACCGACCGTGATATCCCGGCCTGATTTTCGTAATCGATGCGAATTACCTGCTGGCGGCCAGCGTAATGCTGCCCGGCTAGCACCCTCACCTTCGTGGTCGTCGCAAACTCCGCATCAGCGACCACGTATCGACAGTCGACGCCGCGGGAACTCATGGCCGAGCTTAATTTTTCGCCACTGGGATCGGCTCCTATGATCCCGACGAGTAACGGCTGCCCTCCGAGGGAAGCCACATTGGCCGCAGCGTTGGCGGCCGCACCCGGAATGGTCGCCGTAGAATCGTGGCGAAGTATGAAAACTGGTGCTTCGCGGGAAACGCGTGAGATCGTTCCGTGCAAAAACTGATCGGCGACCAGATCGCCGACGATGACGACTCTTTTTCCGGAGAATCTGTTTGAAATGGTCTCTGCGTCGTCAGCCATTGGGATACTCAAAGCTACTACAAAACGCCCTATATAAACAAAAAATGGTTGAAGACAGTGCCTTCAACCATTTCCGAAAGATCATCGGGCTAGCTCAGTGCGTGTCATAGCTGGCGACCGGGTAATCGTTCGCCGCTCCCCACTGGGTTGAGACAAGGCCGCCGCTAATGCTGCTCTTGTAATAAAAGACGCCGCCCGCGTCGCGCCACACGGCGACATCGGTCTTTCCATCGCCGTCATAGTCATTCTGGACGTTAAGGTCGGTTCCCGTCGTGCCAAAAAATTCCGTCACCAGCGAACTGTCCGAGCTGCGGCGTATATACCAAACAAGCGGTGCAGTCGGGGTCGAACCCTCTCGAACCACCGCAACGTCCGTCTTGCCGTCACCGTCGTAATCGCCCGGGACGACGAGATCATTCGTCAGTCCCCACGGCGTCGCGGTAAGTCCGCCATCGGACGAGCGCCGCGAATAAAATACCGACTGGCTGTTGGCAGTCGCGCCAGGCCGCTGGACCGTTGGGTCAAATTTGCCATCGCCGTCATAGTCGCCAGGAGCTACGAAATCCGTCGCCACCCCCCACTGCGTGGCGGTAAACGTGCCGCCCATACTATTGAGGACAAACCAGACCATATTGCCCCCGGTTCGCCGAACAACCGCCGGATCGGTTTTACCGTCACCATCATAATCGCGTGCAACTGGTGTGTCGCCGGTCTGACCGAACTGGACTGCGAAAAATGTCTGTGTGCTGCTGTTGAGCCGATAAAAAATGCCGTTCGTGTCGCGCCAAACCGAGACATCACCCTTACCATCGCCGTCGTAATCGCCCGGCGTCGGAAAATCCTGGCTCGCGATGCCAAAATTCGTGAAGCTATGTCCGCCGCCGCTGCGGTTCGTATACCACACGTTATCGCTTGGCCGAAAAACGGTGAAATCCGCCTTCCCGTCGGCATCGGTATCTAAAGCCCTGCGGAGGCTGAGTTGGCCGAACGCCGGCACTCCCAACAGAAGGGTCAAAACGGAAAGCAAAGCAATTTTGCCGCTTTGGGCGAAAATGTTTCTCATAACGAACGTCCTATAACTAAAGAATCAGACCGCGTGATGATGCAGAATGATCCTTGAATATATCACCAATACTTCTCTGTTTGCAACAAAATGTAAACAGTTGAAGCACCGTCCTTGCCAATGAAATCAGCCGTCTGCTCAAAACTAAATTGTTAGACGCGCGACACTCGGCATTAGTTGGAAAACCCGCGATGTTTTTACCCCTGACGTGACTGCGTTATCGTCAGGGTCTGGCCCGCGACGGTCACAGTACCCGTACGGCGGATCGTCGGATTGACCTTCACAAAAAAAGTGACCCCACCCGTGCCGTTCATTGCCTCCGCCGTGCCCACTTTTATCCAATTTACATTGCTTTTTACCGAAAAATCGCAATTCGGCGCCGACGTCACATTCACCGAAAATGTACCGCCTTTTGTCGGCGCGGCAATCGTCATCGCTTCCGGCGTGAATGTGCACGTCGTCTGATTTCTTAACGCCCGGTCAACATTCAGGCGGCCGCCGGTCTTTACAACACCATTCCAGGCGGGCAGCGGATCCACAGTGTTCATCAGGGTCGCCTTGAGCGAAGCCGCCGAGAGAGCCGGGTTATGAGCAGATAGTAGGGCCGCCGCTCCGGCGGCGTGAGGGGTCGCCATCGAGGTCCCGCTGAAAACACCGTAGCTCGAATTCGATATCGATGTCGTGCTCAAAACACCCGATCCAGGTGCGGCCAGATCGATACTCACCGCGCCAAAATTGGAAAAACCCGCACGCTCATCGGACGAGGTCGAGGCCGCTACGCCCAGTACTGACGGCGAGGTGTATGAGACGGGAAAGTACGGGGCCGTCTCGACGTTCGTCGCCGCGTTGCCTGCCGCAAATACATTCAGGATCCCGGAATCACCCATTGCGTCGAGAGCATCCTTT
>DATLNN010000313.1:0-8703 GCA_035536695.1 Pyrinomonadaceae bacterium
GGCACGGACCTTTTTCTTGTCGCGGCGGGCCTCGGCGACTTCGGTGTATGACCGGGTCTCGCCGTACGGTATCTTTCTCAGAAATTCCCAGACCTGCATCTGAAAGGCCGTTGCCTGCAGATCCAGCGGAAGCAGCAGCCGTCGGGTGTTACCGGCCAGGTACCCTATGATGGCGTCCACCGCGCCCTTCAAATTCTCTGCATCCTCCGCGATCTCTGCGTTAGAAAATTCTTTTACTAGAGCCTCGCGCAATGAGATGGCATCGTCGCCAAACGTCACGCTGCAAATGCCGCGTTTTGTGCGGGCCACAAGCAATTGGCCCAGTTCGCAGTCGGCGATCGTGAAGTTTATCTTCATTCCCGCTCCGCCCTTTTTATAGACAGAGGGCGTCATCCCCAGTTTTTCGGCCGCCTTTTCATACAGGCGGCTGCTCGAGCCGAAACCCGCGTCATACATCGCCGTCGTTACATCGCTGCCGTCTTTCAATTCTTCCTTAAATCGTTCCATTCGTTTTGCCTCCGCATATTTTTTCGGGCTCACGCCAATTATTTCCTTAAAACTCCGCTGCAGATGATAGGCACTCAGGCCGACCGACGCCGACAGGTCGTCAAGCGTGAAAAGGTCGTCGCCATCCATCATCTCGCATGCCTTCAGTATTTTAGCGACGTGCGGGTCGATGCCGGCGACGTCGCCCGGCCGGCAGCGTTTACACGCCCTGAACCCGCTACGCTCCGCCACTTGCGGAGACGGATAGAAATCGACATTCTCCCGCCTTGGCAGACGCGCCCTGCATGACGGTTTGCAATAGATCCCGGTCGTTTTGACGCCCAGCACAAACGCCCCGTCGAACCGCACGTCGTTTGTTCTTACCGCATGCCAATAGAGCTCCGTTTCCATACTCAAGGAGTTTATCCACCACCGGAACTAAAATCTATCCGTTTATTGCTGTAGAATTTTACTATGAGCGCGATCGTGCTTTTTGACGGCGTATGCAATTTTTGCAACGACTCAGTGAATTTTATTATTCGCCGTGACAAGGAGCATAAATTCAAATTCGCACCCCTCCAGTCTGAGATAGGACAGGAGCTGCGCTCTAAATACGGGATTGGCGATGACGTGGATTCGATCGTTCTGGTCGAAGACAACCAAGCCTATACGCACTCGACCGCGGCCATGCGGATCGCAAAAAGACTGGGTGGGATATTGTCCGTCGCGTACGCCTTTATCATCATACCGGCGGTCGTCCGGGACTTTTTTTACAAAGCATTCGCAAAGTATCGCTACCGGATATTCGGAAAAATGGAGGCGTGCATGCTGCCGACGCCCGACGTACGCGAGCGCTTCCTGACCTAAGTGCCATAACCGCGGGTGTCGGTAGCCCGCACGTAAGTAAGGGCTGAGCTTGACACGCATACCACAGGAAACTCAACATTGATCGGAAAACCACAAGATGAAAGCAACCTGGAAAGAAAAAACACTAGCCGAAAGCAGCGACACGATACCCGTCGAAGGGAACCAATATTTCCCGCCCGACTCTATCAATACCGAGTTTTTTCAACCGTCTGAAACCCACACGGTCTGTCCCTGGAAGGGCACGGCCAGCTATTACGACATCGTCGTCGATGGTGAAACCAACGGCGATGCCGCGTGGTATTACCCGGAAACAAAACCCGACGCGAAGGAAATTGAAGGCTACATCGCGTTTTGGAAGGGTGTTGAAGTGACCGAGTAGGCAGAACTACCTGCGGTAGCGGGTGGTTGAACGCTATTCCCGTGGCGTTCGTATATGCAAACTTCAAGCACCCGCTACCGCAGGGTGGTTTCCGACTTGTGACATACTCGCTTGAAACGCTCGAATTCAACCGCCTCTTGGCGCTCGTTGCTCGCAACGCCCAAACGGCAATGGGCCGCTCGCGAGTGATGGATTCGCGTCCGTTCGAGAGCCGCCGAGAGCTCGACGATGCGCTAGCGGCCGTGGGAGAGACGATCTATCTCGGCGAAGAACGACAGATCACCTGGTCGTTCAGCGGGCTCGCAGATCCGTCCGAAACCGTATCCATCCTCCGCATCAGAAACGCCTCGCTGGAACCGAACCTGTTGCTGGAGATAGCCCGCATTTGCTCGGCGGCACTCTTCGCCCGCTCAGCCATCAGTCCTGAAAAAGAGCACGGCCCGGTCGTCTGGCAAACCGTCGAGTCGATCCCGCCGACATTACTTGCCGCGGTCGATCAGATCAACAAAAAGGTGCTTCCCGGCGGCGAGATCGACGACAGTGCCTCGCCCGAGCTGGGAAAGCTCCGCCGGGAGATAAATGCCCAGCGTGCCCGCCTGACCAGATCGCTCGAGACCGCGATGCGTGCCGCCGGCACTGCCATCCAGGACGAGATCGTCACCATCCGAAACGATAGATTCGTCATACCCGTAAAGACGGATTTCCGCGGCAAGGTCAGCGGCGTCGCTCATGGTTTTTCATCCAGCGGCTCGACCGTATTCATAGAACCCCTCGGAGCCATCGAGGCGAACAACGAGCTGCAAAACCTGAAAGGGCAGGAAGAACGCGAGGTCGCACGGATCTTGTTCTCGCTGACCGAAACGCTTCGCGAACAGCTGCCCGGCGTAGAGGCCGCGGTCGATGCCGTCGCCGAACTCGACACCATCAAGGCCAAGGTCGAATTTGCCCGGCGTTTCAACGCCGTCGTCCCTCT
Organism: Pyrinomonadaceae bacterium; assembly: GCA_035536695.1. Taxonomy (GTDB): domain Bacteria; phylum Acidobacteriota; class Blastocatellia; order Pyrinomonadales; family Pyrinomonadaceae; genus OLB17. The sequence goes on from DATLNN010000313.1 coordinate 2,706, forward strand.
TGTCAGCGACGCACTCGAACTGGTCGATGCCCGGCATCCGCTGCTAGAGGAAAGCTTAAAACAGCTAACAGCTAACAGCTCTCAGCTAGCAGCTGTTCCGGAACAGAGGGCGGAGGTAGGACCGTCAGAAACTGTGAGCTCTGATAATAGCGAGATCGTGCCGAGTTCATTCATTTTGACTACAGACCGCTCGGTAATGATCATCTCCGGCGCCAACGCCGGCGGCAAAACAGTTGTCCTAAAAACCGCTGGCCTGCTAAGCCTGATGGCCACCTCCGGCCTGCCGGTTCCCGCAAAAGAAGCCCGGATCCCGTTCTATAGGTCCGTTCTGGCGGACATCGGCGACCACCAGTCTCTCAGTGCCAACCTTTCGACATTCTCATCACACATGTCGAACATCGCGTCGATGATGCGCGAATGTGTTTCGCCCTCCCTTGTGCTTCTGGACGAGGCCGGTACAGGCACCGACCCCGAAGAAGGCTCGGCCCTCGGCGTTGCGATAGTCGATCATTTTCGCCGTAAGTGCGGCGCTCACGTTATCGCTTCAACACATTACCGCGGGCTGAAAATGTATGCGGCAAACGACGAGAACGTCGTTAACGCATCCGTCGAATTTGACGAGAAAACCCTGCGGCCCACGTATCGCCTGCTGCTCGGCCTCGCCGGCGCGTCGTCCGGCATCGAGATCGCTCGCCGTTTCGGTATCGATCAGGCCGTTATCGACGCAGCCCGTGAGAACCTCGATATCTCCGCCCAGGATGCCGAGGCATATCTCCGCCGGCTGCAGACCGAAACCACACAGGCCGAAGACCTCCGCCGCGCCCTCGAAGAAGAACGCGAGGCCGTCGCCATGAAATTCGCCGGGCTCGAGGTCGAAGCGGTCAAAAAAGAAAAGGCCCGTCAAAAAGAATTCGAAAGCGAACTGGCTGCCACGCTCGACGAATTTGATCGCCAATCAAAAGCTTTTCTCCAAACGATCGAGGACAAAACTCTTAAGAACAAACTCGAGAAGGAACGCCTTGCCCGTAAAGCCGAATTGAATCGAGCGGTTCTTCAGAAGGTTTCCACCACCGAGACTCAGAGACGCGGAGGCTTAAAGCACGGCTCCACTCATTACGAAGAAGGGGTGGCAGCCACCGCGGCTGACGGCGCAGTTCTCTCCGTCGGCAGCAAAGTCATCACAAGCTTCGGCAACATCGGCACGATCGAAAAAATGGACAAAGACGTCGCCGAGATCCTCGTCGGAGGAATGCGCCTCCGCGAAAAGATAGCAAACCTCCAGCTCGCCGAGCCCGGTGTCAGTAGCCCGCACGTAAGTAAGGGCCACCCGAGCCGCCAACCAACCCTGCAAAAACCGCTCGACGCTCCCGACGCCCCCGCCGAACTCAACCTCATCGGCAAAACCACCGCCGATGCCGAATACGAACTCGACCGCTTCCTAGACGAAGCCTATATGTCCTCCCTCCCCCGCGTCCGCATCATCCACGGCCACGGCACCGGCGCCCTAAAAAACTACGTCCACCATTTCCTAAAAAACAGCGATCTGGTCGAGCGCTTCGAGTTCGCCCCCCCAAACCAGGGCGGAAACGGTGCTACAATAGCGGAGTTGAAATTCTGAGTGGAGAGCATCAATGCATACGGAAATTGTCAATCAGATCAATCAATTACCGCCCGAGGAACGTGTCGAGATCATCGAGGAAGTGTCTCGAGGATTGAAGCGAGATCTGCGTAAAAACTCGGCATTGACACTCACGGACGCCGAAAGACAGATGCGAAGGGAGGCTTTTGAGCGCTTGCGAGGTATTGCAAGCGTGCCCGGGAAGGCCCCCCCGAACGATGAAGAGGTTAAAGAAAGCTACATCGACTACATCTCGGAAAAATATAAGTAATGCGTGTTCTGATCGACAGCGACGTGTGTCTCGATTTTCTTTTGCAGCGTCCTGCCCATCTCCCTGATGCCAATTCCCTATTTGCCAATATTGAGATGAAAACGTGCTCGGCGTATGTCTGCGCGGTTTCCCTCACCACGATCCATTACATCGTAAGAAAGGAGAAAGATGCTGCTGCCGCCCTTGCCGCAGTCGACGGTCTTCTGGTCCTTGCAGATGTTTGTCAGGTAAATTTCGCTGTTTTACAAAACGCTCGCGCACTGAACTTCAAGGATTACGAAGACGCCGTCCAGTGCGCATCCGCGATCGCCGAAGGGCTGGATGCGATAGTTACGCGGAATACCAAGGATTTTGCGAATTCGCCCATTGAGGTTTACTCACCCGCCGATTTCCTCGCGCACCTACATCCGGCTGAAGCATCTAATGAATGAGATGCACTCTACTTCCGTCCCACTGGATAGAAATGGTGTGACGAATGCGGGGTCGAAATTGTGGTCATGCGAATCAAAGTTTTTACGTTTTTTCTGCTGTTTCTTTTCGTTCCTCCGTCCTCATTTGGCCAAGCGGAAGCCAAGGCGCAACTGATAGATGAATTTGGGGACACCAATTGCGATGATATCTTGGCAAGAGTCGACAATTTCTTTATCCAACTTCACAATAGCCCCGGAACAAATGGCGTGTTTAGCATTACGGGGGATAGCTCCGAACTCGTCAAGATGTTGGATATGGAGCAGACCTTAAGAACAGCGGTTATTCAGCGTCGGTATAACCCGGCATCGTTGACTATTCGCCGAGGCACTTCGGCCAAACCACTCAGTGTTCAGTTCTGGCTCACACCGAAGAACGCGACCGCCCCGGTTTCGGATGTAAATAAGCTGGCTGCCAAGCTTCCCCGAAATTTTAGTCCTTTCAACATCCGAAACGATATGTCTCAAATCTGCAATCCAGAACCGCTCGAACCACTTACCAGTGAATTACTAGGCGACAACCCGGACGGACAAATATTCGTAGTTGTTAACTATGCTTCATCACGGGAACGAAGGCGGCAACTTAACGAAGCAGTTGAGCTCTTAAAGACCTTCCCGCGTTCACGTGTTAGATACCTCTTTAGGAAATATGATTCAGGCTGGAATGACTATTGGTTTGTATCAGGAAGACCGACGAGATCAGCATTTTACAGACAGCTAAGGCGGAACAGGCGGTGGAGTTATTAGATCGTCCGTTGAGGTCAACCGAGCGCTACTCTCTAGCCGAGGAGGTTGACAAGTGTGCAATAGTGTGCTATCAATGCAACATCGTGGGTGGGGCTGATACGCTCGACCGCCCGCAGAGACCGCCTTGAGCCACCGCGTTCCATAGATTTTGGCAGAATTGTTTTAACCCACGGGACGGCCTTGAAATGTTGCCGTAACTATGTTCTTACCAATATTTAGAGTGTCCATATGTGTTTGTATAGCGGTGGACGAGAAAACATTTGGGACAAATGGGACAGCAGGACACGGACAGATAAACCCAGTAGTTTTATATATTTACGTGTCCCAGTTTCTGCCCACGTTTGTCCCACGCTGGGACAGGATAGCGGCGGGAAATTTTTGACTGACTGAATGCTCTACGACCAATACTCCATAGACGGTCTCGAGCACCGGGCCGATATGGTGCGATAATACAGCCGTACGCTCCGGATCTGAAGGAAAAATGGGCGCGATGGTGTGTCTTTCTGTTCTTTCACCAGGAGAGACGCCTTCGTTGTTCCGTCCTGGACGGCTTCGGCGCTATGGTGCGAAGTTGAACCTAGATCATGTTCTTAAAAAGCGCCGCAAATTTCGGTATTGGTTTCGCGATTATCATCGCAGCTTTTTCCACGGTCGTTGCTCAAGCGCACGATGATCTCGACATCGCGGCTCTGCTTATCGAGGTTAAACAAAAAAGTGATGCCAATTGGAGGAAGGTCATCGCCGAACATCAGAACTATACTTACAAGTGGCGGAAGATCTGGCGCAAGACTGATAAAAGGGGGAGGGTCGAAGAAGAGTCAGAGGTCAACGAACTGTTTTATCCGACCAGATGCGCCCCGAAGAAATGTCGAAGGGTGGAATTCCTGCTGGAGAAAAACGGGAAACTGCTCCCGCCTGAGAAAATAGAAAAACAGCGTGCTCGGGCGGCCCGAAAACTTGAACAGATCGAATCCGATCCCAAGGCAGCGGCGCTCCCCCTGGATCCGAATGTTCCGCTCCACTGGATGAATTTCGGGTATTGGGTTCGCAAGCCCTTCTCGTCTACGCCGGAACTCATTGTCGCCGTTGATGGTCAAGAGATATTGGAAAAGTCCGAGTTCTTCGCACCGTCACGCGAGCAGATCAATGGACGCGAGGCAATCGTCCTAAGCTTCCGTCCCCGGACCGGTGCCGTTTTCAGCGAAAAAACGAAATACATGGCGGGCACTGAAGGTAAGCTCTGGATCGGCGCTGCCGACCGTGTTCTCATTAGATTGGCCATCTGGCCGATCGGGACACAATTTGCCGAAAACACAAGCGATTATTTACTTTCACACGCCGCCGGTGCCCGGAGCATGCTCAGAACATCGGAAGGGCTCTGGTTTCCCAGTCTTGGCCGGGTGAACGGGCTCGATCATCCCAAGTTGTTTATGGAAGTAAAGGGCGACTTCTCGATCGACAGTTTCGATTATCATTATTTCAAGACCGAAGTCAGAAACGTCGAGGTTAATGACCCTGCTAAGAAGGACTAGGCCACAAACCGCCATAGGTTGGAAAAAAACGTTGGGACAGATGGGACAGCGGGACAAGCATGGCTAAACTTAGTATTTTCATAGATTTACATGTCCCAGCTTCTGTCCCAAGCTTGTCCCATGCTGGGACAGCAATGGCGCTGCCGTTTGACTGACCGAGCAATGCTCTACGACCAATACTTCATCGACGATCTGAAAAACCGGGCCGACCTGGTGCGGATAATACAGCCCTACGCGGCGGACCTGAAGAAGAAGGGCGCAAACTGGATGGCTTGCTGTCCGTTTCACCAGGAAAAGACGCCGTCGTTCTCGGTGAATCCGTCAAAAGGGTTTTACAAGTGTTTCGGATGCGGCAAGGGAGGAACGGCGTTTAATTTTTTGATGGAGATGGAGGGGCTCAATTTCCCCGAAGCCGTCAAACGCGTGGCTGAGATCAGCGGGGTCATGCTGCCCGAGCCGATCGACGACGAGAGCTACGAACGGTCGAAAAAGAAGCGGGAAGAGACAAAGAAGGTCGCCGATCAGATCATCGAGCTTAATCAGATAGCACTCGAGTTTTGGGAAACCGAGTTCGAAAAAAAGAATGCAAAGGCGAAGGCGGCAAGGGAATACCTCGTGAGCCGGGGCATTTCTGAAGAGACACAAAAGGCGTTTCGCATGGGCTTTTCGCCCGATAAATGGGATTCGCTCCTCAACCTTCTAAAGGACAAGGGCGCGACGGACGAGTTGATCCAACAAAGTGGGCTGGTGTCGGTCAATGAAGAGAAAGACCGAGTCTTCGACCGATTCCGAGGTCGAATAATGTTTCCCGTGCTCGATGTTAACGGCAAACCGGTGGCTTTCGGCGCCCGTGCAATGGGTGCGGACGAGCCGAAGTACCTAAATTCCCCCGAAACGCGGGCTTACACGAAAGGCCAGCACCTTTACGGCCTGTTTCAGTCAAAAGACGAGATACGAAAGAAGAAGTTCGCGATCCTAGTCGAGGGTTATCTCGATCTGATAGCACTTTATCAATTCGGCGTTGCGAATACGGCGGCAAGTTTGGGTACAGCATTCACACCTGAGCAATCCAAACTGCTCAGCCGTTTTACCAGGCGAGTTGTGATCAACTACGACGGCGATACTGCCGGCATAAAGGCGGCACGGCGGGCGATCGAACATTTGCTCCCTCAGGAACTCGATGTCAAGGTGCTTGTTTTGCCCGATGGGAAGGATCCGGATGATTTTGTTCGCGAATTTGGTGCGAGCGCCTACCATGACGTCCGTGGGAAGGCGGCGTCATTCATGCGCTTTTCTCTCGACGCTTCGATTGTCGGACGCAATCTAAACAATCCGAGGCAAAAAGCCGAGGCGATCGAAGAGT
>DATLNN010000314.1:0-4376 GCA_035536695.1 Pyrinomonadaceae bacterium
CGGCTGTCAGAACCACCTGCGGTAGCGGGTGGTTGGAGACGGGAAACATTCAACGATCGCGATCAATGATCTTCAACCACCCGCTACCGCAGGTGGTTCTGACGCTAACCCTAATCTTCTGAACAACTAGGGCGTCTTTGCATCGTCGATCTTGGCGTCCTTGACCTCGGTCTCGAACCTGCGATAGCCGTAAGATCTGACAAGCTGATTCACATTTATCCCTTTCACTAACAGCACCCGAACAGAAATATCGGTTTCAAAAGAAGACGGGAGCCATATCTCGTTGTTCACACGTTCCTGTTCAGCGATAAAGGTGGCCCCCTTGTTCAGTTTTGCCAGCATGCCGCCGCCAACCTTATAACTCTCGAGCAGTACCGCCTCAAGGCGCACCACCTGTTTGTCTTTTTCGTCTATCCACATCACGCCCGCGGTTTTGCCAAAGACCCTGATCGCGGTTTTCTCGTTCTTCATGTCGAACGCCGGATTCGGCTCAAAGTCAAAAACCACTACTTCGCGTCCGCGAAAACGCTCGCGACGTGGATTGATCAGCCTTGATGCCCGAAGAACCTCGGCGATGGAGAGGCGGCGGTTTTCTTGCGTTTCCCGGGCGTTGGGTCCATCCTTGGCGAGCCGTGCCTCTTGTTTCCCGATCCTCTTTTCGATCTCCTCGACCTGCTTTGCGGCCTCTCTATCCGCGTCTGCCTGATCTTTCTCGGAAAGCGGACGGCCGTTTTTCTCGATCAGACGCCGGATCCGATTGCCTTTGTAAAAGGAAAGCTGAAAGGTCTCAGACTCTTTTTCACTAAGGCGGCCGGTTTTATCGCGCTCACGTTGGGTGATCTTTTGATTGTAAGAATAGTTTTCCAGGATCGCCTCGATGCGGTCCTGGTTGGTTTGCAGCTCTCTTAAGAGTGTCGAAATGTCCGGCAGCGGCTGGTTGGACGCGACAGGAAAATCGAACACGCTTCTGGGTATCGACGGGTTGACCTTCACCTCGTCCATCTGGATCTCATAGGCGTGTTCGCCGTGCGTGATCCGATGGAAAAATGCATACTTCACGCCGTTTACGTCGCGCCAATCTCTTAGTTCTACGATCTCCGTTTCACCGCCATTCGGCATCTCTTCGCGCACCGGCAGGCCGGTTGTCGCATCGAAGGAAACCTTGATCTGCTGGCCGCGACGAGTCGTCATGATCAAGACGTTGACAGGCCTCCCGTCGATACTGGCCTGGCCGCCGGATGTTATCTTTGCCTTTTCGTCCTTATGTCTGAGCCACAGATTGTTAGCAAAGTGTGCCTTGGCCTGAAAGTCGACCGCGGCCGCCCCCGTCAGGGTCCGTAGTCCATCGCGTGAATTGCGCACCCAGCCAGAGCGACCGTTGTAGCTCATCTCGGTTTCGAACCCGCCGAGGTCATGGCTTATGTTGATCAGATCGGGCTGCGCTCTACGCGAAACATATTTACCCGCGGTGCCGTCCGTCGAACTTTTCATAGTCCCCGTTTGCACGATCGAGCGGACCGAGCGCAGCGCCTTCGCGCCTCCAAGAGCTTTTTCGGCCTGTTTCAGTATCGTAGACGGAGATTGGGCCGGCGATGCCGCAGCGAAGACCAACGCGAACAGTAGTACCAGAATATATCTCATTCTTTTGTTGACCGCGGGGTAAGCACGAGTCCGATCAGGTAGAGAGCAATGGTGAAAAACTGTATGTAACCCGTACCGGCTGCATATTGCGGTAAGTCTAGAAGCCACGTAAAGGCCTCACGACCGGGGTTTTCTATGACTCTGCGAAGCCAGCTTTCATCAGGCGGGGCCGTAAGATTTACAAGCAACAGGTATTTAACGACGAAGGCCAGGCCGAACAAGGCGACCATGCTGCGTAACAGGCGTTTGTTGTCGAGCTCAGCGAATAGGTTGTTCCAGATGGTCCAGAAAAAACAAAAGCCGATGATCCAGAATGGCAATCCCTGCTCAGGCAGTAAGGAATTGAACAACTGCACGGTCGCAGTGAACAGTGTCAGTAATACGGCCGCGCCTGCTGTATTCTTCACTCCAGAGAATTCGTCCGAAAACCACCCCCCAAGCTCTATCAGCCCCGAACGGATAAACAAAACAAGCGTCAATGCGCCAAAAACCAAACTGATCAGAGGGGGCTTGAGAAAGATAAATGCGCTGTCCGCCGCACCGAGTCGGAGGCCGCCGAGGAGCGTCGCGACGAGATAAATGACCGGGAGAATGACATAGATCAAGAGTGATCTTTGATTTTTGGTCTTTGATTTTTTGACGGCCTCACGTATCAGGTCGACGCCGCTATGGGGTTCGATAGCACCATCGACGTAATTCTCGATGTCGGTTAATTTCTTTTCGTCCACCATCACCATCGTGGGTCGCCCCGTTTCGACAGAAAGAGCGGAGGTAAAACCCGCCTTCCTGATTGTTTTTTCATTTCTTGATCTTTGTCATTTGCGCTCGCGCATTAACTTGAGCGGGTTTAGATCTGAAGCAGTCAGTTTCAATCCTTCGTCCAGTTCGTTTCGCAATTCCAAAGGCGTTTTCATAACGAGAGTCTGGTCAGCGACACGCAAATTCGGATCGATGGCAAGAGCTCGGCTGGCCGATTCGAGCCCCGCTTGAAACAATGCATCGTCATTTGAGAGTCTTCCCCAGCCCTGGCGGTAATAGCTATAGGCGACATAGAACTGTGTCGGCGCATCACGCTTTTCAGGATCCCCCCGATCGAACGACGCACGCGCCCCGGCGAAATCCTCTTGCCTGAATGCCGCGAGTCCGCGGTCAAATTCAGATCTGTCCACGGAGTAAGTGCCAATGGCGACCGAGCCCTTGCTGGTAACTTCGGCAAAGCTGCGAGGTTCTGTCGAGTACAGAAATACAACAAATGTCAGCCCTGCGACAATCATGACGAGGCTGATCATCTGGATATGCTTTTCATTCATTGTTATAATCGAGGTCACTCAAGAATACACTTTCTTACGATTGTTTTCCCTATGAAAAAGATCGCTTGTTTAGTATTAACGGCTCTATGGTTCGGGACGGCCGCACTCGCGCAGTCGGGTGCCGCCGATCTCGTGGTCACGAATGCGAACATCAGGACGATGGATAAAAACCGGACCGTGGCCCGCGGAATTGCTGTGATCGGGCGAAAGATAAAAGCGGTGGGCTCGGATGCGGAGATGAAGGCGTGGATCGGGCCGAAGACACGTGTCATCGACGCGGGCGGCAAAACCATCATTCCCGGGTTTAATGACGCACACGTCCATTTTATGGAGACCGGAGCTCAGCTCTCGTCGGTCGATCTAAGATCGGCCCAGACGCCGGAAGAGTTTGTGGCCCGTATCAAGGCGTTTGCGGCAAAGCTGCCGAAAGGGCGCTGGATCCTCGGCGGCAAGTGGGACCACGAGAACTGGAAGCCGAATAATCTACCGACGGCGGCGATGATAGACGCCGTCACGCCCGACAATCCTGTATTCATCGATCGCCTCGATGGCCATATGTCGCTGGCAAACTCTCTGGCGATGAAACTCGCGGGTGTTAATAAAGAGACGAAAGAAGTTGAAGGCGGACTCATCGTGCGCGACTCGGCCGGTAACCCCGCCGGCGTTTTCAAAGATGCGGCCATGGGTTACATCAACAAAGTTATCCCGAGTCCATCCTGGGACGAGCGGATCGAGGCGGCGCAGGCGGCGACAGATCATGCAGCAAGCCTGGGAGTGACGAGCGTCCAGGATATGTCCGCCGGCACGGATGTGGGCATTTACCAGGAATTGCAGCGTCGCGGTACTTTGAAGACCCGTGTTTATGCGTGTTCGACTCTCTCGGACTACAAGCGCTGGGAGAATACGGGCATTCGCTATGCTTTTGGCGACGACATGATCCGTGTCGGATGTCTCAAAGGCTACGCGGACGGGAGCCTCGGCTCTACAACGGCGTGGTTTTTCGATCCTTATCTGGACGACCCAAAAACACGGGGCCTTGCGGGCGATGAGATACCGAAAACGCCTGATTATGTAATGGCGGCCGATAAGGCGGCGTTGCAAATCAATATCCACGCCATCGGCGACCGTGCAAACGACGAGATACTCGATATTTTCGAGAGGACATCCGCGGCCAACGGAGCGCGCGACCGGCGTTTTCGAATCGAGCACGCCCAGCATGTACGGCAGGAGGACCTGGCACGGTTTGGCTCGTTGAAGGTCGTTGCCTCTATGCAGCCTTTTCATATAATTGACGACGGCCGCTGGGCCTGGAAGCGGCTGGACGAAAAGCGACTCAAGGGGACTTATGCTTTCAGAACGATACTCGACACGGGTGGTGTCCTGGCATTTGGTTCGGATTCGCCGGTCGCTCCGCTAAACCCGCTG
>DATLNN010000315.1:0-3572 GCA_035536695.1 Pyrinomonadaceae bacterium
CCACCACCAAGCCAAACCAAAAAACATCCCGAAACGGTGTAGGGGATACGTGCGCGCTTGACTCGTGTCTCAGCTTCATAGATGTCCCAGGCTTTTTTCCGAGTTTAATAGCCGAAGTAGTGGTGGCCTTCATAAAGAAACGCGCGGCCGACCGTCTTAAGAATAGCACATTGTTGCACATAAGTGATTCACGAAAGACAGTGGGCGGTGGCGGCCCGGTAACCTCGTCAGTAACCTGGCATACACAAGTAATAGCCAGCCTCGTATAGAGTTTGTGCTTGAGGCCGGTGAAGAAAGATCGCCGGTGTCAGTTTTGTTTTGAGAAGAACTGGAGGAATATTATGAGTCTGAAATTAACCCTAACGACGCTAACTGTAATTGGTATTTCGTCTATCCTCGCCGCGTGCGGGGCAGAGGTGAACACCAATACGCGCAACGCGAACGCGAACACCAACGTGAACCGGCCGGTGACCCCCGTCCCGAGCCCAACCATCGACCGAACGAATAGCAATGTTTCGAGGACCGATTACGACAAGAATCGCGCCGAATACGAGAAAGACCGCGGTTCCAGCACGATCGGCCAGGGCGTGAATGATAGCTGGATATGGTTTAAGACCCGCGCGGCCCTGGCCACGACGGACGACCTGCGTGACTCGACGATCAATGTCGACGTAGTAAATGACGTGATCACCCTGAAGGGGACCGTCGGCACCGCGGCACAGAAAGCCTCGGCCGAAAAGGTAGCCAAAACCATCGAAGGACAAAAGGGTGTGAAAAACGAATTAACGGTCAAACCGGCTGATTCGCTTGGCAATCGTGTCGTCAATGGCAATACGTCGGGAAACCGTAAGCCATAAAGAAGTTTAGAAGCAACAAAGTAATGGGCCGGCCCGGCGGGGACGGCCCATTCTTTTTACCTATAGTTCCTGATTAGTATCACATCGGCAATGGGATATCCGCGCGCAACATACAACCGCGAACCGTCGGGCGCGAATGCAAAGCGGTTCACGACCCCGTCTTTGAAATTAGTCAGCCGATACGGCTTCCGGCCATCACGTGGCTGTACCCACACGTTGGATGAATGGCCCTCCCCGCGAATGAAAGCCAAGCCACGGCCGTCCAACGTCCATCCGGCTCCAAAATGGACGGTCGCGTTCGACGGCAGCTTATAGCTCTCGACCTGCGTTCCCGCCGCCGAGAGCACGACGATCTCGTTGTCGTTTCGAATACACGACATGAGGGCACCATCGGGCGAAAACCAAGGCGACGCGCATTCCTCAGACAAAAACTCACTTGGGTCGCCACCTTCCGATCGTATTTTCCAAAGCGTGGTCCTTCCAAACGCGCCTTTAATAACCGTCGATCCGTAGACGATCCAATTGCCGTCCGGAGAAATGGCCGAGTCGCCTTCGTAGCCGTCGCCAAACGTCAGTTGTCGTTCGCCGCTGCCGTCATTTTCTACGCGAAAGAGATGGTGATGTCCATCGACATTCGCCGCGAAAACGAAGAACTTGCCCTGCGGATCGGCCCGCAATTCCTCGGCTGTTGTAATCCCGCCTGCGATCTGCCTTGGTGACGAACCGTCTGCATTCATCACCCAGATATTTAGGTCGTCACCCGAGCGGGCGACATAAGCAACCGAGCCGCTGGCCATCGGGGCGAGCCCAGGGCGGCCGTCTGACAAACCTTTAGACAACTGCACTGCGGAAGCGGGATCGCCGTCGGGCGCTACCGACCAAATCTGAGATGACCTGTTAAACGGAACAGCGATTATCGCGTCATCCCTGGTCACGCCCAAACTACCGATCTGATGCCGGACACCATCAGTTGTGATGCGTTTAGATACTCCGTCCGGATACGAGACGTAATAGACCTGGTCGCGGCGGGTCGTAGTGCCTTCTTTCTCGCGAGTTCCGATCATCACGATCCCGTCGCCCGCGTGTGTCCATACCATCCGATATACCGTGTCCCACTTTTCAACCGATATTTGCTGAACGCCGCCATGGGCCACATTCACGGTGAACAAGCGTATCGTACCCGAGAGAGAGGGCCCGCTTAGGTCCGCCTCGGCAAAGGCGATGAGATTTCCATCGGGCGACCACGCCGGGCCGCCAACAAGCTGACCCGGTCCATCCCGATGGAGAACAACTTTCTGGTTCCGACCGTCGCTTTCCGCAATCACAAGCTGCGACAGATTCGATTTCCTGTCAAGCCGAAGAAATGTCATTCGGTTACCGTCCGGCGAAAACGAAACAGTGTAAACGAGGTCATCGAGCAGCTTGGCTTGAGGCCCGCCGATAGCCGGGACCCTGTACAGCGCCGACGCCCCATTTATGCCTTCGAGCAGCGAAAAATAGATGAACTTCCCGTCGGGGGAAAAGGTCTTGCCCGAATAGATCTTTCTTGTCGGTTCGGCGATCTCTATTCGGTCCGGTCGTCCAACCTGCTGCAGCCACAGCCGCGAGATCTCACCATCAGTTTCATGGTAAACAACATAATCGCCATCCGGCGAGATCGTCGCGTCTGCGGGTGCTATACCATTCGTCAATCGTTCGACCGACATCTCCTTAGCCGCGTTGACCGGTGGCGTTACAGATGGCTGGAACCAGACGAATGCAAGGACGGCGAGCAACGCCGCAATAAGGGCACCAAGTGCCAGAACCGGCCGCCTGGCTGAGTTGGCAGGGACACGGGACTGCTCGACGGACTCGACCGCTTCGGGCCGGATCGCCGGAGTCCAATCGACAACCTTAAGGACATTTCCCTCACGTTCAACAGTCGTGCGCGGGCGTATGCCCGGAACTGGAACTGGAACTGGCTCGGACGATACATGCGCAGCTTTCCTCGGGACGCGCACATCGCCGTTAAACCGATACCCGCGGCGGCGGAGCGTCTCGATATACGACTTGCCGTCCGGAGTCTTTCCGAGAGTCTTTCTAAGTTGATACAGGTGCTGAGAGAGGTTTGATTCCTCGACGACCGCGTCGGTCCATACCTTGTCGATGAGTTCGTCCTTGGTCAGGATCGAACCACGGTTCTCAACCAGCACGACCAGCGTTGACACCACCTTGGGCGGCAGCGAAACCTCCGCCCCGTCCCGATAGAGCATCAGATCGTGGCTGTCCAGCCTGAACCGGTCGAACTCATAAATGCCGTTTTTACTGCCCTCTGACATCCCAATCTCAAAATCAAGATAATTTGAAGATAAATTCAAAGACATCGCCTGCCGCTCCTCCGTATGATTTCCACATGGAGCAGAACAACCGATATTAGCGGACATGGCTAGCAGGCCTGTTTTGCTAGTGTAATCAAAATCGTCCAGAAACGGAAGATTTTTTTACCGGCTCTGCTCCTGAAATCGATCAAGTCCGGCGGGTAGGAGGCATCATGCGAGTAAAGCGGCTGCGAAGCAGACTAGTCCTGAGCCTCTTCGTGCGGACGATGCGTAGCGGTCTGGGGTACGACTAAGGGTCATGCCCACACGATCATCGTTTCAAGCCCATCTCGCCGTGTAGCCAAGAAAAAATGAAGGTCAGAGTCCGAAAAACAGGACTGAGACTGGGCCGGTGGTT
>DATLNN010000316.1:0-6281 GCA_035536695.1 Pyrinomonadaceae bacterium
TAGCCGGCCTCTTGAATTATCTCGCGGCCATCGACGCAGTCGATATCGCGCTCGGGAGGAAGAAATGATCCATTTTCTTTATCTGGTTGGTTTTGCTTTCTTCGTTTCGGTCGCGTTTGCTGTTTTCGCCTCGGGAACAAATCGCGAGCGCATTCTCTTTGGCTTAAAGAATTTCGCACAGTTCGTACTTGTCAGCCTCGTGCTCGCATGGCTGCTTTACTTTGTTCCCTGGTAAGTTCTGTCCTTCCCGACACTTGATGCCGTTGTTCGAGACCGAAAGCCTGGTCCTAAAGAGCTACAATCTGGCCGAGTCGGACAAGATCGTGGTGCTCTTGACACGCGACCATGGCGTGGTCCGGGGCGTCGCAAAAGGTGCGAAACGGCTGAAGAGCAAATTTGGCAGCGCACTTGAACCTTTCTCTCTCGTTCTCGCAGAGTATTTTCAGAAGGATTCGTCCGAACTGGTCGCCATTCAAAAAGCCGATCTCATCACATCGAATTTCCGGGCGGCCGGGAATCCCGATTTTCTCCAAAAATTTTCATACCTCATCGAGGTTCTGATCGCTTTTTCTCCGCCGAACGATCCAGACGAAACGTTATATAGAATGGTCAGGGCGTGCGTCGAAACTGCCACGGCCGATGTGGAAAGCCTCAAGGCCACGGGTGTTTATTTTGAACTGTGGCTCCTGCGCCTCGCCGGTTATTTGCCAGACTGGACCCGATGCGATAGGTGCGGCCGGGAATTCGACGAGACTGAAAGAGCCGGAGTGCGCGAGAATTTTCATCTTGTTTGTCTGCCGTGCTCGCGTACTGCCGCCAACAGGATGCTGAGCGGTAACGGCAGGGTTATTGCGGCCGGAGCTCGGCGCCTGGCACCCGATGAGTTCGCAGCATTTTGCATTGGCAGCCACGCCGATCTTGACGAACTTTCTATTATTCTAAAAACACTGATATCACGTTCCATCGGCCGGGAAACTATCGGTGAAAAATCTTTGGCCATCAGGTGACACATGAAGCGGGTTGGATCTCTGATCTCAAGGTACCTGATGACCTCGATCATCCCTTATTTCGTATCGTCGTGGCTTCTCTTGAGCGTCATCCTCTTTGTCCAACAGGGAAGCCGTTACGC
Organism: Pyrinomonadaceae bacterium; assembly: GCA_035536695.1. GTDB lineage: Bacteria > Acidobacteriota > Blastocatellia > Pyrinomonadales > Pyrinomonadaceae > OLB17. Next base: position 1,130 of record DATLNN010000316.1, read on the forward strand.
CGATATTTTCTTCAGCGTTAATGTTCCGGCCAACCTCATTTGGCAGCTCGCAATAGCCCTTATCCCTAATGTAATTGCGTTCACATGCCCGGTCGCAATGCTGGTCGGCACTATAATCGGTCTCACGAAAATGCAGGGCGACAGCGAGCTTATCGCAATACGCGCCGCCGGTGTCGGAGGCATTCAGATCGCCCTGCCGATAGCCGTGCTTGGAATCCTGATGTCGGCGTTTGCCTTCATTGTAAATCTCTACGGAGTTCCGCTGGCCGCCGCACTGGTCCGCAATGTAGCTCTCGAGACGGCGATAAGAAAGCTCGAATCTCCTATCGAACCAGGCGCGTTTAATTCAGAGGTAGCCGGCTACACGATATATGTAAAAGAGGGCGATCTTGAGACCGGCCGATGGAAGAACCTCTTTGTATACAGCGAGGACCAGTCAGCTAAAACTCTGCGGTTGATAACCTCGCGGTCCGGGCGAATAGATACGAGCGGCGAAGTTTCTGAACTCGTGCTTGAAAATGCGTCGGTGTCGACGCTGCCCATGGCGCCCGGGGCCGGTAAGTATGTTGCCGAGAATATAGGCGACGTTCGCTTTGCCATCCGCACCAGGCGGGCCGAATTGATCGAGAAGCTAAGCAGTTCAGAGCTCACGCCCGCCGAGCTCGGTTTGCAGCAATTGTCCGAATACGCTGCAACAAAACAGGGGCCAGAGCGGGTCGAGGCTAATATCTTGTGGCAGCGCCGCGTCGTCCTTTCCGTCACGCCGCTGATCTTCGCCCTCTTAGGCACTGTTATCGTATTGCGGTTCAATCGAGGCGGGCGTGGCTTTGGGATATTTGCGGCACTCTGTGTTGCGATCGGATATTACGTTCTGGCTTTTCTCGGTGAACAACTAGCTCGAGTTGGAACTGCAGATGTTGTCGTCACAAGCCTGATCCCGATCGCCGGCAGCATACTCGCGATTTTCTGGTTCAGTTATTCAACACGAATTCGTTTTCTCGGCCGCGTGACCGACCTTCTCCGGGATGTATTTCGATCGCTCAGGCCCGATCCGAAGCGGCTGCAGACTGGTAACCTATTTGTGGACCTGACCACGGGACTTCGGGATTTTGATATTGTCCGGAACCTTATCAAGAACTTCGTCCTCACGCTTTCATTCCTGACCACTATTTTTGCGGTATTCACTGCGTTCGACCTCTGGAGGTTCGCTAGTGTGATCGAGGGTGGAACCCTGCTGCTTGCAAAATACCTCTTCTATTTGTTGCCGTTCATTTATCTCCAGATCGCCCCGTCGGCCGCCATGATAGCCACGCTCGCGACATATTCGATAAAGTCGCGCCAAAACGAGATCGTGACATGGACCTCGGCCGGGCAGAGCGTTTATCGGCTTCTGCTGCCGTGTTTACTGCTGACGCTGGTGCTTGGCGGCGCCAACTGGCTTGTTCAGGAATACGTGTTGCCGCGGGGCAATCGGCTTCAGGATGAGGCCCGTTCGCTGATCCGAAATCAGGGCGTCCCGGCGAATCTGTCCGGCAGATATTGGGTTGCAAGTGAGAACCGTATTTATTCCTTTACTCTTGCGTCTGATAACGAAAAGCGAGCCTGCTTTCCGGTGTGCATAGACGATCTCACCGCTTTTGAGTTTGCACCGAACGGGGTGAATCTGCAATCTGTGTTCCGCTCCGACCGAGCTGTATGGGAATCGGGGCGGGTGCGTTTCCTGGCGCCTACTGAGAAAAGGGACCTTAGCGCCGGCAAGATCGCGTATTCTATTGTGAACGGTGCAGAACTGGCCGAGCCTCTGAATCCATTTGCCGAGCTTCGAACAAAACCGAGCCATCTGAATTCCGCCGAACTCAAACGTCAGATACCAGCCGCCGAATCGGATGTTGAGCAGCGGAATCTGGCGGTCGCTTACGAAAAGAAATACACCACGCTGTTCCTTCCGTTTGTTATGGCGCTTTTCACGGCCCCGTTCTCTTTAAGCCTAAGCCGAAAAGGGAAGGCGGCTACTGTCGGCTACGCGGTCGGCCTCTGGCTGCTTTTCACGGGAACAGGTGGCGTTTTCGAGCAGATGGGGCTGAGCGGCATGCTCGAGGCGCAGCTGGCCGTATGGTCGCCGCTGGTCATATTTTCTCTGTTGGGGATCTTTCTGATGTCAAAGGTCCGGACTTGAGCGAGTGTCAACGCAAATGCAGGCGAATGAGCTCTGATAAATAGAGCCTGTTAACACCGCCTGATCTTTGTCTATCGATGCGATCTGTGGTTGATACTCCTTTCATCGATTGCAACACTCGGAGCGCCGCTCAACCCTCCTTAAACCCCACCTTATTTTCCCGCATAAACTCTTTCAACGCATCGACGTGAATGCATCCACCTACGTGAAGAAACGCGCTGTCGCGCACGCGCCGTTTCGTCGCACCCCTTTGCACCTCAGCGTCGACGTCGAAATCCAGATCTAAGTGTTTGGTCAACGACTGCATTCCCCAAACACGGCCCTCTGAGTCGAACGCCGGCCCACCGCTCTGTCCGCGAATGCCAGGCGTGCTTAATTCAAATGCTATGATCTTGCCCGCATCATCTGCAACGAGGCGCGTCAGCATCCCTTCGATCGGAAACCTCGGCGTGCCTTCCTTTCCAGTGTTCGTCCAGCTGATCTGGTCGAGGTCAGGATAATAGGCGAAGTTATTGAATTCCGGAAAAGGATAGCCCAGTCGGCACAGCGACTTGCCCTGTTTCAATTCCGTGCCGTCGCGGGCGAAAACAGGGAAGTTGTCACACAGTATCTTGGTAAACCCGCCGAATTTGAGTAGGGCGATGTCCAGCTTTGGGTGCATCGTAATATCAAGGTTAAGTGCTCCTTCTACGCATCCCACGAGCCGGCTGTGCAGCTCAAGGAACTGGCCATGCGCGTAACCGTACTTTTTCTCCAGCACATTTACGCTGTGCCGGCTGCGTTTCCCCTCAGGGATCTGTGCGCGCTCCGCCTTGAAAGCCTCAAAACGCTCGGCGATCTTGTTGCCCTCGACAAACAATTGGGCCACGTGGGCGCATGTCAGTGCCCAGCCTTCGTTGTTGACAAAGAACAATGTCCCCGACCCCGGAATGATCTCATTCGAGCCCCACACACGACTGATAGTGTGAATGGCACGCGTAAACCCCCCGGCGCGCTCGATAGCGGTAACAAACATTCGATAATTCTCCTTATTGAGATTATATAGGCAGCCGCTCGACGAACGAAAATCCGCCTGACTGCGTAAGTGGCGGTACATAACCCGCCAGCGAGGGCGGAACACTTATTAGCAAAGCCGTCTTCACCATCAATGAAACCCATCTCTGGCCCCTTGTTCGCCGGTTTCACTTAATGCTACATTTCCCGTGCCCGCAATCCTTTCAAAAAAACTATGGCCAACGCAAAATCTGCCGAGAATCTTAATCCGTTCGATATTGCCCGAGAACAGTTCAACATTGCTGCCGACCTGCTTGATCTGGATGAAAGCATGCGCGAAATTCTCGTCAATCCAAAACGCCAGTTGATCGTTTCCATACCGGTCAAGATGGACTCCGGGACGATCAAGGTCTTTGAGGGCTTTCGCGTTCAGCACAATGTCGCTCGCGGGCCGGCCAAGGGTGGCATCCGTTATCACCCCAACGTAACGCTCGACGAGGTTCGGGCGCTTGCATCATGGATGACTTGGAAATGCGCTACCGTCGGCATACCATACGGCGGCGGAAAAGGCGGCGTATGCGTCGATCCGCGGAGGCTCTCGCAGGGCGAACTCGAACGCCTCACCCGCCGCTATGCCGTTGAGATCTCTCCGATCATCGGCCAGAACATCGATATACCGGCACCCGATGTCTACACCAACGAGCAGACAATGGCGTGGATAATGGACACCATTTCAATGATCAACGGAGGAGCACAATTGTCCATCGTCACGGGCAAACCCATCGCGCTCGGTGGCTCAGCCGGCCGCGGCGAGGCAACCGCCCGCGGCTGCCTGTTCACGATTCGCGAGGCCTGCAAACTAAGACAGATAAAGCTGCGCGGGGCCCGTGTGGCCGTCCAGGGCTATGGCAACGCCGGTGCGATCGCCGCTCGCTTGCTTCATGAGGATGGTGCAAAGGTTATCGCTGTAAGCGACACCCGCGGCGGCGCTTTCAATGCGAAAGGCCTAAACCCGGTTGCGGCCCTTCGACACAAGGAGGACACTGGTTCGGTCGAGGGCCTGAAAGGTACAAAGCCGATATCGAACGAAGACCTCTTAACTCTCGACTGCGAGATACTCGTGCCTGCCGCGCTCGAAAACCAGATCACGCTCCACAACGTCCGCGACATAAAGGCCCGCATCGTCGCCGAGGCAGCCAACGGACCCGTTACGCCCGGTGCAGATCGCATTCTGTTCGAAAATGGAGTGTTCGACATCCCCGACATCCTCGCCAATGCCGGCGGCGTGACCGTTTCATATTTCGAATGGGTCCAGGACCAGTACGGCTTCTTCTGGTCAGACACCGAGGTCAACCGCTATCTCGAAACCATCATGGTCAGGGCCTTTCACGAGGTCCACGTTCAGGCCAAAAAGTACAAGACCCACATGCGCACCGGCGCCTACTGCCTCGCCATCGATCGTGTCGCCGAGGCCACTCGTGTAAGAGGGATCTTCCCGTAAGGCGCGGATGCACTCGGCCTGATCGTGCAAAGGTTACTTCTTTCTCACCACCGTAATCGTGATCTCTGCCGGATATTGCCTTGAGTGATGCACGGCATTACGTGCTATCACGCCTGTCGTTTCATCATAATTCTTCCCGCCGGTATTCATATTGCGATCGAATCTGGGGAAGTTGCTGCTTGAGATCTCGATCCTGATCCGATGGCCAGGCCCGAAATAGTTGCTGGTGTTCATCGGCTGGAATTTGACCTTGTACACCTTGCCCCGCTCCATCCACACCATAGGCTTGTCGTAGCCGTCGCGGTATCGCATCCGCTGGATCGTTTCATCCAGGTTCCATGCCTTGCCTTGTTCGTCGACATCGATAAGCTTAACGGTAAAATCCGTATCTTTTGCGTCTGAAGAAACAAAGAGTGTCACATCGATCGGCCCGCTCAATTCGATGCCTTCTTTGAGAACTTCGGACGTATAAACAAGAATGT
>DATLNN010000317.1:0-10402 GCA_035536695.1 Pyrinomonadaceae bacterium
AAAAGGCTTCGTGGGACGAGATCTGGACTTGGCCAAAGCTGCCCGACGGCAAGACGAGCAATTACGGATTCGGCTGGGGGACAGTCAATGTTGGTGAGACAACGTATGTTAGCCACGGCGGCGGCATCGCCGGATTTAACTCGTTTATCGCTCGCTTTCCGAATGAGAATTTAACGGTCTTCGTGGTTGCAAACACCAACTCCCGGCTCATTCAGCCGATGGCTATCGACATCGCCGGCCTTTATTTGCCCAAAGTGGGCGCAGTGCTCGCCGCTCAGCGGGCCGCTAAAAACGCTCCGCCGATCGCCGACACGGATCCTGAGACGACAAAGTTTCTCCGATCGGCGTTCGAAAAGATGGTCACCGGCGAGATAAGCGCCGACCTTTTCGATGCAGCGATGCAGAAAGCGCTGTTCCCGGACAGAGTAAAGGAACTCAAGGGCCCGCTCGGCGGCCAGGGCGCCATCAAGGCTTTTGAACTGATGAGGGCCGAGAATAACGCGGAAGCGAAGGTCCGGGTCTACCGTATTACATTTGAAAGTGGTTTGAGAGTTAACGCCCACTTCGCCCTCGACCCGCAGGGCAAGATCTCCGGCGCCGGGTTCAGACCCGAACAGTAAAAAACACCCCGTCACCTAAAAAAAGGGCCGTCAGATCTTTTAAGATTTCCTGGCGGCCTTTTTAGCTTGCCAACCTGGTGCCGAATCGCCCTTAAGAGTTCGATTGCCGGGCATTTTAAGGCTGTCCAGCCCGTTTCTTTCGGGGCTTTGCGTCTTTGATTGAGAAAGCAGTTGCCCGCAAAGCCGCAGAGAACGCAAAGAAGAAAAGGCGAAGAATGCGGTGCATAGATCGCACGTATTGCAATCTCTGGTACATTCATGTTATGATGCGCTGCCCGGATTCCCATGTCTGGATCCCTGGTCTTTGATAATAAGAAAGTGGTTAGTTATCTGAATCATTTGCTCCTGCCGCGGGCTCACGATCGCGACAAATTGTATTACCATCGTGCGCACTTTGTGCCAGAGCCGCTCCCGAATATTCGGCCGGAAAACGGACGGGGACAGAGGCGCGTTAGAGTAACAGTACTATTTGCAGCACTTTACATATTTGTCCCAACCTCTGTGGGACAAATGGGACAGCGGGACACGCGGGACAAGCGGGACACGGGACAGAAGATGAGAATGGAAAATGGAAAACGGAGAATGGAGAATGAGCACCTAGAACCTGCCAATCTCTGAGGGGACGAAGATACGATGAAATCTATGCCGCGATGGTGGGCAGTTTGCGGCACAAACGACGCACAGCATTTGGCTCCGATGGTTGGGCGGCACATGTTGAGAGAAACAATACCAGTGCGGCAGACGATGCGATGAAGTACCCTTTCCGTCCTTTCGTACGAGTTCCGGCTGGCTGGGTTTCGATCAATCTATCAAACATTTGTTTACCTCGTCGCGGAGCTTCTGATCCGCTGATGGTTAGACCCTGATGTGTGTCGGAAAGTTCCCAGGAGAATTGCAAAGAATTTCATTCGGGAGGCGAGTTCAAGCGGTTAACAGCGGGTTGTACATCATGATCGCGTGATTCTCGGTGACCAGCCGTTCGTCAGTCATGCCGTCGATGAGGCTGGAGCGTCGCTGCCAGATACGGTTATGCCGCGTGTAGCCGCCCCACGACTGCATTTTGATCAGGTGGTCGGTCTCGTATACCTCGTAGTTGAATGCCGCCTCGCGGTCTGAACGGATCTCGCCATTCAAATACTCATCGTCGAGCCACAAGTTGATTTGAAACGTTTCGGGCGTATCGTTCCTAAGCTGCAGATCTATGTAGTTGTAGGCGAGCGTCGCTCCGCACGCGAACGGGATCTTGCGGTTGATGTCCGGAAAGACGTCATAGCCATGCCGGTAACGCTCCGCTACCGTCAGCGGCGAGTGGAGAGCCATCCAGTAGATCAGGTTGCCCAGCTGACAGAGACCGCCGCCGATGCCTTTCTCGATGCGGCCGTTCGAGAGAACGAGCCCTTCAAGATAACCTTTCCGCCGGGTAGGCGCACCCACAAGATGCCAGATCGAGAATGTCTGCCCCGGCTTTATCAGGACACCGTTTATCGGGGCGATCGCGAGGCGGAGGTTGGTGATCTTGTTATGCTGCAGGTACATCTCGACGTCTCGCAAGGGGCGAAGCATCATCGTGCGGTGCCGAAAGATCGAGTATTCGAGGGTTTCGGCCCTGTCAGGACGTGCAAACGATCTTGATCTCGCCAGCCACTGCAGCCGGCGTCGGGCGGTGTAATACTCGCGTCCTAGAACGCTACGTAAATAGCTCCGCCCGATAGGCTTAGTTATCTGTTTGCTGTCCATTAAAAAAAGGGACTGTAGCACACGCTCAGAACCGCCAGCATAAGCTGGCGGCTGATATGTCGGGCGAGCGATATCCATTTATTCGCTGATCGCTGGATTGCGTTCGCCCGCGGTTCCTGCCCCGTTTTTCACGGCGATTATCTCGGCCGCTATCGAAACCGCTATCTCCTCCGGAGTGTGGCTATTGATCGGCAGGCCGATGGGCGTGTGAATGCGGGCGAGTTTATCTGCCGAATGCCCTTCGTGTGCTAGCGTCCGCATGAGCGTCGCCATTTTAGCCTCGCTGCCCAAGACACCAAAATACTTGAGATCGTGGTCGATCAACTGCTTGATAACGACCGCGTCCGAAAAATACCCTAGGGTCATCACCACAACATACGAGCCCTCGCCGGACGGAATGCGGCTGGCGATCGCCTCATAGCTGTCAATGATGGTCACACTATCGGCAAACTCGTTCTTTGCGATCGTGTTCAGATCTGGGCGATCGTCGAATATCGAGATGTAAAACCCGAGCTTCGACATCAGCTCGCTCAGGGCCAGGGAGCAGTGGCCGCCGCCGATGATGTATATCTCATCTGTAACACCCAGCCGCTCGCGATAGAGGAATTCGGCTTCTGAAACGGATTGGAAAGAGTGGCGGACAATATCGTCACTTCCGGGACTGATTGCGAACTCGGCTTGCGAGAACGTCAGTATCCGCGAATCGTTTTGTTCGAGCGGCCTGTTTAGCGACGCGACGGTGTCGAGATCGTCCCGACCGATCCGTCGGAAAATAACTGTCTGCCGGCCCGAGCAGATCATGCCGCTGGCGTTGGGCGAGTTACGCTGATGCACTTGCTGCCTGATACCACTATTCCGGTACCCGGTGGCGATCGCGCCCGGTTCTGACAAAAGGGCGCGGGCCTGTTCGACTAGATTTACCTCCATCACTCCACCGCCGATACTGCCACATAACTCGCCGTCAGTCCCGACCACCATCTTGTAACCGGCACGTCCGGGACTTGAGCCGTGGCTTTCCGCTACGACGAGCAACATCACGGACTCGTTAGCTTGCAGCCGGGAGTGAACGAATCGCCATAGTTCGATCTCATTCGGCATCGGTGCGTGTTTTGTCGAGGACGATCTCGAGCGCTGACTTCGGTGCGGTTCGACGGCTCCTCTGAAACTCCTCGCCGAACTCCTCGAGCAGCGAAAGGTCGACGAGGTCCTTAGGCCGACCGGCCGCTTTTTTACTAGCGATTATGTCAATAGGATTTGCGACTGGAAACTGGTCGACAATAATCCGCCGCTCGTAAGCCGCGTCGAAACTCTCGATTCCGTCGGGCGCGAACACCAGGTCCAGATCGAAAGGGCCGTCACTCACCTGCACAAAATCCGACCCGTTCAGAATGTGTCCGATCAATTTCTTCGGTACGGTGAATCCCAAATCCGCCAGCGCGAGCAGGATCCTTTCTCCGTTTTCGCGATTCTTTCGAGGGAAAATGTCTACGTCTTGAGTGCCGGCCGGATAGCCAAGAAGAATCGCTGCACCCTTCCCGATAAAAAGGTACTCGACCCCGTGCCGGGAAAAGGCCCGAGCGACCTCACGTGCTTGCTCGGGTTGAAAGTAGCCCCGTTCAGTCTTTTCCATCACTCTCAGTTATTCGATATCCGAGATAAGTTGGAAGGTTTTGGCTCGCCCACTCGCGGTACTCGCGCATCGTTCGAAACGCACGGTTTCGGTCATCGTCGAGAACGGGCTTGTACTTTCGAAAGAATCCGTATTTAATTCGTTGGTCGATACTCCGTCTCAACTGCCGGCGACACTGTTCACGAAAATCGTCCATACGTTATTTTACATCAGCCGCCAAATCTTCACGATATAGATTCATTAGCACCTTCTCCGGCGTAAACGGGAGATCAAAGGGAGGCGAAGCGTTGGGAGTTCCAGCTTTAGCTGGCTCCCCCGCGGAGGATTGGCCAGCGGAAGCTGGAATTCCGAACGCCCTAACAGCGTTACGGATCGCAAAATACGCCCCAATGCCGTACATCAGAGGCGGTTCGCCGACGGCCTTCGAATTGAACACGGCGAGGTTTCCGCGTGTGGTTTCGAGTGGCGTTATCGATATATCTTTTGGCACCGAGTAAATATCCGGCACCTTGTAAGTCGAGAGCGCATTCGAGCGGAGTTTGCCCTCTGAGTCGTAAACGACCTCTTCCATCGTCACCCAGCCCAGGCCCTGGACTATGCCGCCCTCGATCTGGCCGTTATCGACGGCCGTGTTCATCGACGAGCCGAAGTCGTGACAGCATTTAACGTAATCGACCTCGTAGCGGCCGCGAAGACAATCAACGGTTACGCCGACGATGGCCGTGCCGTAAACGTGATAGGCGAACGGGTGCCCTTTCGCCGTCGACCAGTCGAAGTGAATGCCTGGTGTCGCATAATGTGAATGTTCGCTCAGATTTACACGCTGCAAATGGGCCTCGAGCACAAGCGTTTGCCAGGCCAGGGAAGTCTTCTCGCCGTTGCGATGAACAAAGCCGTCCGCGAAAGTGAGCGCCTCGGCAGACTCCCCCTCGACCAATGGCATCGCGACCTGAACCAAACGGTCGCGGATCGCCTCGCACGCCATTTGGGTCGCTTTGCCATTGAGATCGGCGGCAGCGGAAGCTGCGGTAGGCGATGTATTTGCGATGCGCAGGGTATTCGTCGTGTGAACTTTAACGGCGTCGATATCCAGCCCGAACATTCGGCTTGCGACTTGCGCAATCTTGGTATTCACGCCCTGGCCCATCTCAACCGCGCCTGTCGAAACAGCGACCGAGCCATCAGTATAAACATGCACCAGAGAGCGTGCCTGGTTCATTGGCGTCTTTGTGAAGGAGATGCCAAAACACACAGGCATAGTCGCCACGCCTTTCTTGAAGTATTTTGATGACGCGTTAAACTCGTCCGCCTCTCGCTGCAAGGCGGCGAAGTCATATTTGTCCTCGGCCTGTGTCCACGACGTGATCGCGTCACTTTCAGCCTTCTGGCCGTAAGGGAATTCGTCGCCGTCATCGATCAGATTTCGCCGCTGAATTTCCGCCGCGTTTACCCCGAGCTTTTCGGCCGCGTGTGCGATGGCCGACTCGATGACGAACATCCCCTGCGGCCCACCGAAACCGCGAAATGCTGTATTCGGCGGCAAGTTTGTGCGGCAGCAATAGGCGGTCGCGGTGACATGGGGGATGTAATAGCTATTAGTACAGTGGAAGAGTGTGCGTTCGAGCACCGGCGGCGAAAGGTCGCACGCTGCACCCGCGTTTTGATAGAAAGTCACCTCATACGCGACGATCTTCAGTTCCTTATCGAGGCCGATCTTGTAGTCTGACGAATACGGATGCCGCTTGCCGGTCATCCGCATATCTTCCATCCGGTGCAGAGCATATTTGACCGGCCGCTTCGTGAGTTGCGCCGCCACGGCACAAATTCCTGCCCAAGCGTTCGCCTGGTCTTCCTTCCCGCCAAAACCGCCGCCCAATCGCTGCACGTCGACTTCGACCTGGTGCATCGGCAAACCGGTAACGCGGCAAACCGCACGCTGGACGGCCGTCGGCCCCTGAGTCGATGAATAGACCTTCAACCCGCCGGCCTCGGTCGGCACGGCATACGCGCCCTGGGTCTCGATATAAAGATGTTCCTGCCCGTTTTGGTCCGTGCGGCCTTCAAAAACATGGACGCAGCCGGCAAATGCCGCGGCGGTGTCACCAAGAACAAACTTCTTTGGCGGCACGATAAAACTCTCTGTCGCAGCCGCGACACGGGGATCCGTAACCGGTTCGAGCAGCTCGATGTCGGCCGTGATCTTCTTTGCCGCCTTGCGGGCCGATTCTTCCGAATCGGCGACAACGATAGCTATCGGCTGGCCCTGAAAATGCACTTCGCCCTCGGCCAGAAGCGGCTCGTCCGGCACGATCCCGCCGATCTGGTTTTCGCCGAGCAGGTCCTTGGCCGTGATGACGCGAAAAACGCCTTCGCTCCGCTCGGCCTCAGTCGTGTCGACGTGCTTAACCTTGCAGAGGGCGACCGGGGAATCAAAAACACACGCATACAGCGTCCCCTGGACGACCGGTATGTCGTCGAGGTAGACGGACTCGCCGCGAACATGTGAAATTGAGTCGATGCTTTTCACAAGTCGAACATCTCCACAAAATGTGCCCGGAACAACTGCCTTACTAGCAGGGGCTTGTACTGGTCCGTGCCGCGGACGTCCGATATCGGCGCGATCTCTGATTGCATCATCTCGTTTGCGGCGGTTATCGTATCTTCGCTAACCGCTTTGCCGCGCAGGAATTCGGAAGTTTCCTTTAGATACAAGGGTATCGGTGCGACGCCACCCGCGGAGACGTGTGCGTCGATGATCGTGTAGTCAACTTCCGCTCGCCCCGCCCGACTCTCAAGTTCCTGGCCGCCCGCTGACGCAGGCGGTTCTGACAGGGCCGTTGGCAGCCAGTCCTGGCCGGGCATTGACCGAACGGTCAGCGATAGGGCTGTGTTAACGGTCGCGATATCAAGATAAGTTCGTTTTGAGACCTTTTCGAAATTGAACCGGAAATCGCCGGTTGGTTTGCGGAAGCGGATCGTGGTGATGATCTCGCCTGGGGCTTTAGCGAGTTGTTTGTAGCCCAGGTAAAGATCTTTCAATGGCAATGTGCGTTTACCGTCCTTACTTACGTGCGGGCTGGTGCATAGATCGATCTCGGCGTCGAGGGCGAGGAACCAGACGGTCATATCGCCGATGGGGGACGCGTTGACGAAGTTGCCGGCGAGGGTCGCCATGTTGCGAATCGGCGTGGATGAGACGAGTTTTAGGTGTTTGTAGAGATCCGGAAATACCGACTGCATCGCCGGCGATTCAAGCAGGTCGGTTACGGTAACTGAACCGCCGATCTCGATGTGTTCGCCAGTGTCGCGGATGCCGCGAAGAGTTTTATCGTAGAACAGTGGCGTCGTTCCCGACTCGGCCATGTCGTCGGGCCGTTGTACGTAGAGATCGGTGCCGCCGCCTGTCAGAACCGCCTGCGTAAGCGGGCGGCCAGTTCGCTGGGCTTCACCCGACGTGGTGTTTGAGATAGCTTTCAGGCGAGCGGCAATATCTCCGAAGTATCCCGGAACTAAGGCCTTTTCATCCTCGGCAAACTGACCGCCCGCTGACGCAGGCGGTTCTGACAAAAGGCCGGTGACACGGCATGCCGCGCGTTCAATCGATTTGTAGCCGGTGCAGCGGCAGATGTTTCCGTCTATCGCGGAAATCGCGGCTTCAATAGTCGTATCGGAGCCCTTACTTACGTGCGGGCTACTGACACGCGGGCTACTGACACGCGGGCTACTGACACTGTCCAGACAAAATCCTGTTAGGGACATCACAAACCCGACCGTGCAAAATCCGCATTGTGTTCCGCTCTCTTCGACCATCGCCTGCTGCACGAGGGTCAGCGAGCCGTCGGCCGGATTGATGCCTTCGATCGAGACTATATGCTTGCCGGCGGCGTTCGCGAGCGGCATCAGGCACGATGTCATCGTGCGATAGCGAACCTTTTCCTCGATCAATTCGCCGACCAGCATTGTGCACGCACCGCAGTCGCCTTCGCGGCAGCCGATCTTGGTACCTTTCAAGTTTTTCGAATATCGGACAAAATCAAGAACGGTCACGCCGTTCGGAAGGTCCGTCTCGATATTTTCGTCGTTAAGAATAAACCGCATCCAAGGCTTCAGTTATCAGTTGACAGTTATTGATATGATATTTTGCTGATCATATTTGTCCTAAATTTTAAAGAAAATCGGAAAAAGTAGGAATATTTCCTACTATCGGCCTACTTCCTGCTACCGTGGGACAGGCTTGGGACAGGTAAATTGCTGGTATCATTATGTTTACGGGTTCTGTCCCGTTGTCCCGCTGTCCCACGGTTTTTTCAAGCTCTGACCGGCATCGTCAGGTACCGGTTGTCAGAGGATTGTAGCATATTGTTGCGTCAGACGCACTCTGTATTATTCATGCACCGCATGCCTTCGGATGGGGATTCGGACATGATGGTTGGTCGTTCCGGCAGGAACCCAGTCGCTACCGCTGCCGGTTCTGACCCGACCCTTGTCGATTGACACGAAACTAGTATTCGATCTTGTCAGGTTTGGCTGCCCACTCTTGAAATATTTCCAGAGCTTCTTCACGCATCAGATTGTGTAGACGCAATTCGCGTGTCTCGTTCGTTTTTTCGAGCTCGTCGTATATGAAATCGTCGTCGAATCCGATGGCAGCCGCATCGTCGCGAGTGCAGGCGAAAAAAACTTTTGCCGGCCTGGCCCAATAGATCGCACCGAGGCACATGGGGCACGGCTCGCAGCTTGTGTAGATCGTGCAGCCGTCCAGCTGAAACGAGCCGAGAATCTTACACGCCTCGCGAATGGCGACGACCTCGGCGTGCGCCGTCGGATCGTTCGTCGAGGTGACACAATTGTTCCCTTCGCCTACGATCTCACCGTCTTTGGTTATGACGCAGCCGAACGGGCCGCCAAGATTCATCTCGACGCCCATACGGGCAAGCTCAATAGCCCGCGTCATGAAATAGCGGTCTTGTTCTGTCATTGTGCCGGCGGCGGTTTGATCTTGATCTCGAAGAGCTTTCTCCACTTTTTGCCGGTCACAAAAATACGGTCGCCGGCGGCGTCATAGGCAATGCCGTTTAGCGTGTTGTTTTCCGGATCTCGTTTTATGTCATCAGGCGAGATGCCGTCGAGATTGATCCAGCCGAGCAGCTTTCCGCTCGCCGGATCGATGCGGGCGATGTGGTTGGGCTTTCCGAGTACTGCCGGGTCCTCAGAATGCCAGATATTGGCCCAGATCTCGCCCTTGATGTATTCGAGCTCGTTAATGTTCATCAGCGGCTTGCCGTCCTCGCGCATGACGGCGATCATTCTCACCGACCGGAATGTTTCCGGATTCAGAACACGCATGACGTGCGTCCTGTCCGTCATAAACAGGTGTGTGCCGTCGGTCGTCAGGCCCCAGCCCTCGCCCTGGTAGTTGAATTCCCTGAGCAGCTTGAAATCCTCAAGGTTGAAGACGCGTGCCAAGCCCTCGCGCCATGTTAGCTGATACAACTTGTCGCCAAAGAGTGCCATGCCTTCGCCAAAACTGTCACGCGGCAGATCAAATTTCTGCAGGACCTTACCGGTCTCGATATCGACCTTGCGAACCGACGAATACCCCTCGCGGCCGGTGCTTTCGTAGAGGAAGCCGTTATGAAACAGCAGGCCCTGCGTATAGGCCTCAGGGTCGTGCGGGTATGTCTTGACGATCTCGTAGCCCGAAACGGGAAGCGGAAGGCTCTTCGCCGGCGAACTGACGTTAGGCCTGGCCGAATTGGCTCCAGATCCCGAACATCCTATCGCCGCCATCACCCAGAAAAAAACGATCAGCAAACGCATAAAATTCCAAACTATTTTAGGGCACGGTCGATCGCCGCTTTAAATCCGCCAGGCGACAGGGTACGAACTCTAAAGCCGTTCACAAAGATGGTCGGCGTCGAATTTACCGCATAAGATTCGCCGTCCTCTACATCTCTACGGATCTCGGCCGCGGTCGCAGCGGAGTTAAAGTCTAACTCAAATTGTTTGGCATTCAAACCGACTTCCGCCGCGTATTTCACTAGGGATGCCGCGTCGAGAGCGTCCTGCCGTTTGTATAGGATCTCGATAAATTCGAAAAACTTTCCCTGCTTGTTCGCCGCATTTGCTGCCTTTGCGGCATTGAAGGCGTCCGCATGGATGCTTTCGAGCGGGAAATCCCGAACGACAAAACGTATCTTGTCGGGATACGCCGCGATCGCCTGCTTAAGGACCGGATGCGTTGCCGCACATGCCGAGCACTGAAAATCGCTGAACATGATGATGGTCACCGGTGCCGCCGCGGGCCCGAGCGAAGGATCGTCATCGGCCGAGATGTTTTGGCGCGGGGCCACCGGTTCTGGGTAGAGTATCTTCACCTGATACTTCGGATAGAGTTTCGCCCTCAGGGCTTCCT
>DATLNN010000318.1:0-4274 GCA_035536695.1 Pyrinomonadaceae bacterium
GATGCGATGGCAGTGGGTGGCGGGCAGTTGGCAGAGCGGCAAAGAACAATCAGGGGGTAAGGCGCCAGTCGCCGAGGCGTATTTGAAGGTTAGAGTGCATTTTCTATCGTGAATAAGTATAATGTCATGGTTTTTGGTCCACACTCGTATTAACCGGGAATATCGTAAATGAAAATCTGCACACGGTGCCAGACGACGTACGCTGACGACAATCTGAATTTCTGTCTCGCAGACGGGGCGGTGCTATCGCCGGCGCCGGCCGTTGCTGAGCGGACGGTCTTGATGGGCGAGCCGCGAAACACTAATCAGCCGCCGATGCCGGTCACGCCGGCCACGCAGCCCGCCTGGGCCCCGCAGCCGCAGCCGTATTCGATGCAGCAGCCTAAGAAATCGTCAAAGACGTGGATATTGGTACTGCTAATACTGGGAGGACTTGCGTTGTTGTGCGGCGGCGGGTTCATTGGCTTTTTGTTTTATGTCGGTTCGCAGGTTGAGACGGCGGGGAATTCGGCAAATAGCGGCAACAAGGGCGGCAATCTGCCCGTAAACCGCGGTACCAATAATTCGAACTCGAACCCGGGCACCACCTCTACGCGTACCGATCTCGAGATCATCGACCTGTCCGCCTGGGTACGGGATTCATCGGCTTTTGGTTTGACCGAAATGTCGGGCGATGACTTTATCATGGCGTCCAAACAAAAGGGATTTTATTACGTGCTCGTGTCGCCCGACGGGTATACGACCGAGAACGCCGATACGCGAGTGACATTGCGGAACGTCAACAACGCCGCCGGCAACCTCGGATATGGCCTCATTTTTCACAGCAATCCGCAGCCGCTGCAGCAGGACTATGCGTTTCTGATCGATACGAAACGTCAAAAGTATCGCGTCGTATATCATCAGCCGAAGACCGAAAAATCGGTCGTTACATGGACGACCTCGACGGCGATCAAAGAGGGTGCCGCGGAAAACGTGCTCGAGACCCGCGACATGGCCGGTAAGATCGATCTTTATATCAATGGCACAAAGGTGACGACCATAGATGATGTACATGGCTATGCGGGGGGCGTTCCGGGGCTCTACGCGGGCGACGGCGTCAAGGTCGCATTTAAGAATCTCGAGATCAGAAAATAGACGGTCGCTATTTACTCTATGAAGCAATGCCCGCGTTGTAATCTCACATATAGCGACGACCGTCTCAATTTCTGTTTGGATGACGGCGAGCTGCTGACAGCAATGACGACAGAGCCGCCCTTGAGCCGGTACGCCGACGACGCCCCGCCGACCGTCATGCTCGACAGTGCACGTCGCACGAATCCCGCTAATTGGCCGAACGCTGCCCCAGCCGCCCAGCCGATCGCGCAGTGGAGCGCCCACAATGCTCCCGCCGTTCAGCAGCCGTTTCCTTACGCAATGAATCCCTCGCCCAATCAGGTTTTGGCAATAGTATCGCTGGGCCTTGGGGTCGGCAGCATGACGATCGGGTGGTGCTGCTCGCTCGGACTGCTCCTCTCGCCGGCGGCCCTGATAACCGGTTTCCTCGCGCTCTCGTATATCAAGAAGGACCCGCAGGCGTACGGCGGGCGTGGATTTGCGATCGGCGGCATCGTTACGGGCTCGGTTTTCCTCGCCCTTTATTTGTTGTTCATCATAATCTACGGTGTCGCCATTATCGGCGGCGGACTTAGCGGCATGTAAGCACGTCGATTTTGGACGATAGTGAAACATGTCGCCGGCACCGCTCCTGCTTCTCTGAAAACTAAAATGCGAGTAACTCTTCACGTAGTCGCTGGTCCCCAGGTCGGACGCGATTTCACTTTCGACCAGCACGCCACGTTCATGATCGGACGCAGCGAAGACGCGCAGTTCTGCCTCCCGCACGACCGTTATTTCTCCCGGCATCACTGCATTCTCGAGATCGCTCCGCCTCAGGCGTTCTTACGCGATCTTGGCTCGACCAACGGGACATTTGTCAACGGCCAGCTGGTCGAGGCGACACACCTAAAAAGCGGCGATCGCATTCAGGGCGGCGAAACGGTGCTAGAGGTCGAGGTATCGAGTGGCCTCGAGGACTTTACGGCTTCGGGCAAGCTC
This sequence comes from Pyrinomonadaceae bacterium, assembly GCA_035536695.1. GTDB lineage: Bacteria > Acidobacteriota > Blastocatellia > Pyrinomonadales > Pyrinomonadaceae > OLB17. The sequence continues at coordinate 2,095 of DATLNN010000318.1, forward strand.
AACGTCACGCAGACCTCACTTGTTCGCGTAGCGTGCATGAATTGCGGCATATCGGCCCCCGTCGAGGCCGCCAGCCCCGAGTCGCGCCTTTCCTACATCTGCGATGAGTGTCGCGAAAAACTCAAGAAGAATCCGCAGCCCATACCGAACTATCAGATGATACGCATGATCGGTCAGGGTGGCATGGGCAGTGTTTCTCTTGCACGCGCGGAACGCGACGGACGCGCCGTGGCCATCAAGACCCTGTTGCCGGAAGTTGCGGTCAGCGAACAGTCGTTAAAACGTTTCTTGCGCGAGATCGAGGTTGCAGCGTCGCTTCAGCATCCCAATATCGTCAGCTATATAGAGCACGGTACTCATAACGGGTTGGTCTATCTGGTCACCGAGTTTGTCAGCGGCATGGACGCCTCGCGACTTGCGAAAAACAACGGTGGGCGTCTGGACTACCGCGAAGTCGTGGCGATCGTCGAGCAGACGCTGTCGGCACTTGAATTCGCCCATTCTCTCGGCTTCGTTCACCGCGACATTAAAGAGCAAAACGTTCTCGTCGAAGGCCTCTATCCGAATAGCGTCTCAAAATTGACCGATTTTGGCCTGTCAAAAAGTTATAAGGAAACGGGAATGAGCGGCGTGACCATGGTTGGCGACGTGGCGGGAACGATCGCCTATATGCCGCCGGAACAGGTGCGTGATTTCAAGGACGTTAAACCGCCCTCCGACATATATGCGGTTGGAATGATGGCCTACAGCCTTCTGACCGGCGCTCACGCGCTCGATATCTCACCAAAGGCCGGTATAGCCGAAACGGTGAAAGCGATCTTTGAAAAACCAATAATTCCTCTTCAATCAAGGGTTTCGGGGGTCCCCCTTCACGTGGCCTCTGTTATAGAGACCGCGCTGGCGAAACAGGTCGAACATCGCTGGCGCACATCCGGCGCGATGCGTGAGGCCCTGCTAGCGGCGGCGTCGTCCGCTTGATCGGTAGGCCCTAAGTTGTCTTCGTTACCTTTGACAAAGATCGCGGTGTGTCCGGATCCAGCCCCTTTGCCTCGGACAAGAGAGCCGCGAAAAGCTGGGCGGGCACGACGAAAGGTATCGGCGAGAGGAGCTCATCGATCTCTTCGGAGAGTTGCAGACTGTTTGGCGACAATGCCGCGATCTCGCGGTCGTTTGTTATCGAAAGACAGTCGGCGTTGAGAGAGCGAAGCCGTTCGAGCAGCTCGAGGCTGCTTTTTTTGGTAACGCCCGACGCGCCGAACATTACTATCGGAAACCGGCGCTCAACGATCGCGAGCGGGCCATGAAGGAAGTCGGCCGATGAGAATCGTTCGGCTACTACGTAACACGTCTCCATCAGCTTGAGGGCAAGCTCGTACGAATTACCATAATTCATGCCTCGGCCGACCACGACACAGTTCTCCATGAACACGTACCGTTGGACCAGGGCCTCTATCTGGGGCTTCAATAAGAGGGCTTGGGCCGTAAACCCCGGGATCCGTTCAAGATCGAGCCGCTCGGGAGCGAGTTCGTTCGCCAGCAGGTAAAAGTGGAGCATCTGACCGGTGTAGGTTTTCGTAGCAGCGACAGATCGCTCTCGACCCGCATGGATAAGCAGCGTTTCATCAGCGATGCCGGCCATCGTCGATGCTGCCTCGTTCGTGATCGCGAGCGTGTAGGCGCCCGCAGCTTTGGCCGATTCCAGCACCAGATTGATATCATCGCCCTCGCCAGATTGCGACACGCCGATCACAAGGGCCCGATCAAGCTTCAATTTCGCGTTGTAAAGCGTAAAAACCGAGGGGGCCGAAAGCGAAACGGGAATGCCCGTAGTCACTTCGATAAGATAGCGGCCAAATAGCGATGCGTTGTCAGAGCTGCCGCGTGCGACGATCACGATAAGGCCGATATCCTTTTGCCTGAGGAACTTGCCCAGAGTCAAATATGTGCCGCGCTCAGCGGCCATCGTTCGTTCGAGAACGGCCGGCTGTTCGGCGATCTCGTCAAGCATTAATGACATAGACTAGCAATATACCACCCGACCAGATAAGAAAAGAATTCTGCAAATGTTGTTTGTTTATGGGAGGTATAGTTCCAAAAAATAGAACTTGATGTTCTACCGAAGATGTGCTATGGTTGCAACATTCTGTGATCTTTGAAAATTAAAAAAAACTGCTCGCCCT
>DATLNN010000319.1:0-5199 GCA_035536695.1 Pyrinomonadaceae bacterium
CAGAGACCGCTTGTCATTATGTCGAAACTGCTTGTATCTGATCTCTCCGTCCGTGTCATCAAAGTATGCAACCGTCTGCTCATAGGGATGAAAATCTACGCCGATGTATAATGTCATGCTGATTCCATCGGACCTTTCTTCTATCGCTCGTCGAGTAGTCTACTAAACTACTCGACATCCGCTGGAATCAGCTTCATAACATCAGTGGGACAAACGGGACATGACGCACTCCACCCGCATAAAGTCCGTATAGCCATAGACTTACGGGCATTACGGTGCCCGGAGTCGTTATTAACAATTATTAAGATTTAATAAGCTTTATTAACACCTAATAAAATCCGCCCTCGGACAACCGACGATTCGAGCTCAAGACCACACGAGAAACAGGATCAAGACCTATCCCACGGAAGCGCAAAACTTCCAATTCAGCGAACTTTATGAGATATTTTATCGTTAGAAGTACGATTGGGAGATTTGAAAATGAGCATTTTGGACAAGGTAAAAGAGGCCGCGTTTAACCAGTTTATTGAGGTCATCGAGTGGCTGGACGAATCGCAATCGACGCTGCTGTATCGCTTTCCGGTGGCCGGGCAGGAAATAAAGAACGGCGCGCAGTTGATCGTTCGCGAATCGCAGACAGCGGTGTTTGTTTACGAGGGCCAGGTCGCCGATGTATTTACACCCGGCCGCTACACCATCGACGGTGGGAACACGCCCATCTTGTCAAAGCTCGGAGCATGGAAATACGGCTTTAACTCGCCCTTTAAGTCCGAGGTCTATTTTGTTAATACAAAGCAGTTTACGGACATGAAATGGGGCACGTCGAACCCGGTCATGCTTCGCGACGCCGATTTTGGCATTGTTCGCTTGCGCGCGTTTGGCGCGTACAGCATGCGCGTTGTCGAACCAAGCGCGTTTATCAGAGAGATCGCCGGGACGAATGCTCATTTTCAAACGGAGGACATCGATGGGCAGCTCAAGCGGGCGATCGTCAGCGAGTTTTCAGACGCGTTGGGTGAGCTGAAAATACCCGCTCTCGACCTGGCCGCTCAGTACAAAGAGATCGGCGGCAAGATCCGCGAGATGATCAACGAGGACTTCAAGGCATACGGCTTGGAGGTAACCAAGTTTTACGTCGAAAACGTTAGTCTCCCTGCCGAGGTCGAAGCGGCGATGGACAAGCGCTCCCAGATGGGTGCGATCGGTAACGTCGATCAATATATGAAGTTTCAGGCGGCCGATGCGCTTCGTGATGCCGCGCAGAACGAAGGTGGCGGTGCGGGTCTCGGTGCCGGCCTCGGTGCCGGATTTGCTGTCGGGAACCAGATGGGCAATATGTTTGGCGGGCAGATGGGCGGCGGCGGCGGTGGTGGACAGGCCGCGACAGTTCCATGCCCCTCTTGTGGTAAGCACAACGCTGCGGGTGTAAAGTTCTGTTCCGACTGCGGCGGGAAGATGGAGATGGCCCAGGTTCCATGTGTTAAATGCGGTGCCAACCTTCGCGAAGGTGCGAAGTTCTGTTCGGAATGCGGTTCCTCACAGGAAAAAGCCAAGTGCTCGAACTGCCAGTTTGAACTTGCCGCCGGCGCCAAATTCTGCCCTGAGTGCGGAACCAAGACGGAGCAATCAGAATCGCCTGCGTAGTGGGCGGCGAAACGCTGACGCCAATTTAATTGAAACAAGATCCTCGAATGCTGGATCCTGACCGCCCGCTAACGCAGCCGGTCCTGACAATACCATGCCGATGAGCCCCGAACTCCTCGAGATTCTTCGCTGCCCTCAGTGTAAGGCAAAGGTCGAAATTGACGACATCGAGACACGTCTGAAATGCGTGAACGCGGAGTGCTCCCTGGTCTATCCGATCCGCGACGGCATCCCCGTGATGCTTGTCGAGGAAGCTACTGTCGAGAAATAAAGATGGACGAGATCGCGGCGTATAATCAGGCTCGCTGGAAACAGCTTGCCGATGCCGACGCACTTTTCACGCGGCCGCGGTTCGACCTCGATCCGATCTCTGCGCGGCAATTGGTCGACCCCGACCGGCGACTCGGCGAGTTGGATGGCAAAAGCGTTTTGTGTCTAGCCGGCGGCGGTGGACGCCAGTCGGCCGCGTACGCTCTGCTGGGCGCGGATGTCACGGTGGTCGATCTCTCGGCCGAACAACTGGAGCGCGATGTGAACGTGGCGGAACACTACCGCGTGCCGATCAAAACCGTACAGGCTGATATGCGCTCCCTTTCCGGGCTAGAACCAAACAGCTTCGATGTCGTGGATCACGCCTACTCGATCAATTTCGTTCCGGATTGCGTCGGGGTGTTCCACCAAGTTGCCAGAGTTCTGCGCCCGCCCGGATTGTATCGCATGATGTGCGCAAATCCATTTACCGTCGGTATGGGACCGGGCGATTGGAACGGAACAGGGTATTCTATTCGCCAACCTTACGTACAGGGAGCCAGGCTGACCTACGAAGATCAGGAGTGGGTCTATGACCGCGCATTAAACGCGCCTATTTCAAAGCCCGTCGAGTTCCGTCATACATTAAGCTCGGTAGTGAACGGCCTGGCGGCTGAGAGATTTTCGATCTTGCATCTTTGGGATTCGCAAGATATGTACCCGGACCTTGATGCCGAACCAGGCTCGTGGGATCATTTCGTCGCTTTCGCCCCGCCTTGGCTCAGCTTTCTCGCCCGCCTCGAACATTGAGCGCTATAGACTGGGAAAATGTAAAACGTGTCCTCGTCGTCCGCCTCCGCTCGATCGGCGACACTGTTCTCGCAACTCCATCTCTAATTGCACTGCGGCGGTTTCTTCCTGACGCCCAAATAGACATTTTGCTCGAGGACTGGGTCGGTCCGGTGCTGGACGGATTTGATGCGATCGACAGCGTATTGTCGATTCCGACGAAGAATACTCAGTTCTATTCGGAAGGGAAAACAGTGATCGCCGAAGACGGCCTGCCTTCAACCTATCTCAAGGAGAGCAAAACCCCGCTAGCCGACCTATTTTTTTTTCGTTCATTGATCGCGTTAGAGCTTCGCAAGGCGAACTACGACGTAGCTTTTAATTTGCACGGTGGGACGACGGCGACTTTCTTCACAAATGCAATTCGGGCAAAGCATCGGGTGGGCTTGAAGAGCTATAGGTACTCATTTCTTTATAACCACCTCTTGTCGTCGCCTGCCGATTTCTGGCATAGCGGGAAACTGCATTCGGCTGAGCAGCAGCTCGCCCTCCTCGGCTTTGTCGGCATCCCGGTGGATGATCGGCCTAAAACCCGCCTGACTGTAACGGATCAGGGCCGAACGGAACGCGTAATGGCGTTAGCGAACGCAGGCCAGTTTGCTCTCATACATCCAACGTCAGCCTTTTTCACAAAACAGTGGCCAGTCGAAAAATTTGCCCGAACAGCCGAATTTCTGGCTGAAAAGGGCCTTAAAACGATCGCCATAGCGTCAAAAAGCGAAAATGCCGTGCTGGAAAGTCTCCAACGCGAAGCCAAAGTTCCGGTTACATCTATCGACGACCTCACGCTGCCCGAGATCATCGCCCTCGCCTCGGAGGCAACAATCTTCGTGGGCAACGACTCAGGCATTGCCCACATCGCCGCGGCTGTCGACAAACCCACTGTGGTCATCTTCGGCTCATCAAACCGCACCCACTGGCGGCCGTGGACCGATGCCCCAAACGAGATCGTTTACGAAGAATTTGCCTGCCAGCCCTGTTCGGGATACGAATGCAAAGAGTACGGCGAGCCGAGATGCATCCTCAGCGTGAAGCCGGAAGTCGTCTTTGCCGCGATCCAACGTGTTCTGAAGTTTTCGGGCAAGTAATGGCCGTCAAAACGATCGAGTCCGCGTTATCACAATCGCGCTCCAGCCGTATCCGTTCCACGAATCAGACTGTACTTATGCTCGGCGACGAACCAGCCTTTCCAGTCGCGGCATCTCGCCATCGGCGATGTAATCAAAAAGCGTCGTACCCACGATCATTGACCCGCCGAACACAACCGTCCAAAGCAGAACGAACCACCACCTCCTCTGTTCCCGGTTCGCTCCCAACTGGTCCTCTGCATCTGATCCATATCCACTCCTTATCGACGCAACTCCTGAAATACTATCAAGCTCGGGTCATCCGGCCTGACGAGGCCGTAGCCGGGAAGGTATTGGACCGAAACGCGAAACTTCTCTATCACGACGCTGTAAATACGGTTTTCCCGATCAAACAATTTCCACGTGCCGCGGAAACCGTTTGCGGTTTCGATCGTCCCGTCAGCAAGGAACTTCGCCGCCCCGTAATCGTCTAGTCCCGTTTTTGGTGAGTATGTGCGGACGATCGGATCGGCCGCGCTCCGCACCTCATCAAACTGCACGGCGCCCGTTGCTTCGATTTCGTAGTCGCCGCCCGCGCGGAGGAGGTTTTGGTTAGGCGGAGCAATCGCGATGATTACTTTCAACTTCTTATCGATCTTCTCCGCCGTAAACGTCGCTTCGGACTGATTTCTAGCCGGCGTGATCACCTTTGTGTTGCGCCATGTTCTCTTTTCGTCGGACAGCGTGACTGTTAACGACGTATTCGCGATCGGCGCTCCAAAGAGAGCCGTCGCCTTAACGAAACGAACCGTCACGCGAGTGCTCCCGGGCATGCCGTAGAAATACCAATAATGTGTGCCTACAAGGCTGTCGGACGTCCCCTGATTGATTCCCGCTTTTAACGGGTAAGGATCGTCGGGTTTCAGCGACTGGCCAGACACGTTTCCGATTCCCAGAGCAAGGGCCGTTAATGCGAAATAAATTTGAAGATATCTCATCGAATTCCTCCTGATCGATTGACCGGCCTTTTGGTGAACAGGTTATTGCCGTTTTGAGGCGGCGAAATTCGGTAGCGCCGCGATCTCGCCGTCTCAAAACTGACTTCTGTACGCGCTAAAACCTGCCCGCTTCCCATTACCAAAGTCCGCCGCTCACGGTTTAATTCGGACCGCGGGGCAACATTCGATAGATCCGCTGCTCCGACCGGATCGATTGGCCGCTCGTGTCCGTAACTATTGCATAGACCAGGATTGGGGCGTTGATCGATGTAACAGGACTACAACTCGCCCCATACGGATTGTCGAATGTTATATCGGCGAATCCTCCTGCTACCTCACAACGCCACTGAACGGAGTCCGTGGGGTCCGTTGTCACAACCGTCATGAAAAGC
>DATLNN010000320.1:0-4926 GCA_035536695.1 Pyrinomonadaceae bacterium
GCTCCTTCCCGAATACAGCGCACTTGGAACTGCTCGTCGTTGTGCCGCAGGTCGACATAAAGCACACGCCGCCGCCCGGGCGGAGCGCGAAACCCTTGCAGGCCGCCGCCGCGCGACAGGGCGTCGCCAAGCTGAACCGCCAGAACGCTCTTGCCGCTAGCCGGCGCCCCGAACATGAGCGCCAGCTCGCCCTCGCGCCAGAACTCGTCAAAAAGCATCGCCGGCGCCTTAAAGCGCTTCGCGTCAACAATGTAATCATTCGCCCGCCTTGAATGGAGTGTTTCGGTGTGTTCGGTTGTAAGATCTACTGTTGACATATGGCATATCATGTGATACGGTGTATCATACATGCAACGCACTGCGTGTGTCAACTTGTTCTTTGAAAATTTTAGTAGTGACCGAAACTCGTGGCATTCACGGACAATCTCATGGGCCCGCGTGGAGGCGCCCTTCTTGCCGCCAACGGCGACCCGGACGTGTTGCGGAAGAGTTTTTTCGAAAAAGCGAGAAAAATTACATTCCCGCATAGCATAACTCTAACCGATACAACGCGTTAGGTGCCGTTCAAAGGGAGCGGACAAGACCGCGGACACGGTGCGGACAGAGCGGACAAGATCAGGCCGGCGGCGATGCGGCGGGCTCAGAAGGTATTGAAAAGAAAAGCGGTTAGAAGATCGGCAATCGAAAATGGCAATTAGGCCTGTCCGCTGCGGACCACGGTTATTTTGCCGAATTTATGTCCGAAACAACCTTCTATAAACCGGCAAACCCTTAATTTCGACCGCTTTTTCTCGTTCGGTTTTCACCGGAAACGGGCTCACGTCGACCGCCGTCTCCATCAGTCTGCCATGCGCCCTGAAGAGAGCGAACATTTCCTCGGCGAGGAATTCTATGTCCGTCTGGACAAAGATCATGCCGCCGGCGTCGAGCTTATTTGCGACCGTCTCGGCCAGTTCGCGATTGACCATACGGCGTTTGGCATGCTTATTTTTGAACCACGGGTCGGGGAAATGGATCGACACCATTTTCAAGACGCCATCAGGTATATCGGCCAGCAGGCGATCGAGCCAGATCATGGCATTCGAGAAAACGTAGTGGAGATTATGGAGGCCCATCGCATCGCGGATCTGGTTTGCCTCGTCCACAAGCGGCTCGCGGATCTCGATGCCGAGGTAGTTTGTGTCCGGTTCGGCTTGAGCCATTCGAAGTAGAAACCGGCCGCGGGCCGAGCCGATGTCGAGATGGAGCGGCAAAGCCGGGTTGGCGAATACGGCAGAGAGATCGACGGGATCGGGCTCCTGCCGGTAATAAGGTGAGAGCGGATTGACGTGCTGGTGGACTCTGACGCGGGCCATCGTTTACATCGCGAGCCCGCCATCGGCCTGGATCACCTGGCCGGTTATGTACGCCGCCGACGGAGATAGCAGAAAACAGGCCAGCTCCGCAACCTCCTGCACATTGCCGAGACGTCCGAGCGGTATCTGGGCCAGGATCTTTTCACGGTATTCGTCATTCATCTCGCTCGACATGTCGGTCTCGATCAACCCAAGAGCGAGAGCGTTGACCGTGATCTTTCGGCTCGCCACTTCCTTGGCCAGCGATTTTGTCAGGCCGATCATGCCGGCTTTCGATGCGGAATAATTAGATTGACCAAGCATGCCGACAACGCCCGAGATCGAGGAGATATTGAGGATGGAGGCACCGTTCTCGTTTCGCATCATCGGGCGCACCGCGGCCTTTGAAAAATTCCAGGCACCCTTAAGGTTGGTGTCGATCACCGCGTCCCAGTCCTCTTCTTTCATGCGGAGGATCAACTGGTCCCGCGTGATACCGGCGTTATTGACCAGGTAGTCTATTGTGCCAAATGAATCTTTGACCTGACCAACAAACTCCGCCGCCGCCGCCGTGTCCGCGACATTACACTGTGCGGCAAAGGCCTTAACGCCTAGCTGCTCTATCTCGGTCTTGAGGCTTTCAGCCTCGTCGGCGCTCTTTGAATAGTTGAATGCAACGGACGCACCGCGGCGGGCCAGCTCGAGGCAGATCGCTTTTCCGATCCCCCTCGTGCCGCCGGTAACTATGGCGGACCGTCCGTCAAATTGTTTTTCGGTCAAGATCTGATTCTCCCGCTATAAGTTCTTTGAAAATCTATATAGCCGCCAGTACCGCAAGCCTCGGGCAAGCATGAACCGTTAGATATTCAGCGCGTTCCGCTGGATCTCGAATAGTTTGTTAACACCTATCTCGGCAAGGGCCAGCATTTCATCCATCTGCTCGCGTGAGAATGGTTCGCGTTCCGCGGTTCCTTGTAGCTCGATAAACTTGCCTGAGCCAGTGCAGACGATGTTCATATCAACGTCGGCGGTCGAGTCCTCGGTATAGGCAAGATCTAGGATTGTCGTGCCCTCGATAATGCCGACGCTGACTGCGGCGACCTCGCTCAGGATAGGCGACGTTTTGATGGTTCCCTGCCTGACAAGTTTGCGGCAGGCAAGGGCAAGGGCGACATACGCTCCTGTTACCGATGCGCACCGCGTGCCGCCGTCGGCCTGGATGACATCGCAGTCCAGGTAAATCTGTCTCTCTCCGAGCAGCTTTGTGTCAACGATGGCCCGCAGGCTGCGGCCGATCAAACGCTGGATCTCCTGGGTCCGTCCTGACGGCCGGTTTATCTCACGAGCAGTACGCGTATTGGTCGCCCGCGGCAGCATAGCGTATTCGGCGGTCACCCATCCGAGGCCCTTGTTCCGCATAAACATAGGCACGCGGTCCTCGACAGAGGCGGAACATATTACCTTCGTTCCGCCGACCTCGATCAGCGCCGAGCCCTCTGCATACGGAGAGATGTTAGGCGTGATCTTGGTATTGCGTAGCTGGTCAAGGGCTCGGTTGTCGGGACGATGATAGGTCATAAAAAAAGGGCAGCGATCGTGCCTCCTTAAGTCGCGGAGTGTTTCTGCCCTAGGTGATCGCCGCCAAAGACCTCGATCGCCTCGAGCTTTGACGGCTTGGCGCCCAAAAACGTCTCTGCGACGCGGGAAAAGCGGTCGGCCGCATCCGTAACATAGAAGTGATCGAGGTCATCGCACAACTTCCGATGGCCGCTCACGACCTGCGGATTTGCCAATTCTTTCTTATTGAGTAGACACTCTACCTCTTCGGCCGTGGCCTCACCTGAATCAATAAGAATAACATTTTCGCCGATGGTGCGCTGGATCACGTCGCGGAGTATAGGGTAATGTGTACAGCCGAGCACAAGGGCATCCGGCGCAAAGATACGCATATCGATCAGGTATTTGGCGGCGATCGAAGCCGTCTCATCCTGATCGGTCCAGCCTTCCTCCGCCAGGGGTACGAAAAGCGGACATCCCGCCTGAAAGACCCTCGCTTTGCCGTCCGACGCGCGTTTTACGGCGTCCAGATACGCCCGGCTCGCCACGGTGGCCTCGGTAGCGATGACGCCGATCTTCGGGTTCGGGCTATCGCGGGTTATCTCAACGGCCTTTCGCCCGCCGGGCCCGATCACGCCGACAACGTCGATCCCGATCTTTTCACGGATCTTTGGCAAGGCGAGAGCAGATGCGGTATTGCATGCCACAACCAGCATCTTAATGCCGCGGGACGCGAGGAACTGAGAGTTTTCGAGCGCATACCGCTCGACTGTGGCCAGCGATTTCGTGCCGTATGGCACACGCGCGGTGTCGCCGAGATATATAAAATGCTCGTTCGGCAAACGGTTATGGAGGGCACGGTAGACCGTCAGCCCACCAACGCCCGAGTCAAAGATCCCGATTGGCTGTTCGCTTTGCAAGCTTTGAATTTAACATGCGTGAATCGGATTTTCTAACGACGCTTCGGCCGAGTTATTCGTCCTATGGCCATCCGAGCAGATGTTATAAAGGCAGACCGCCGTATGGCCCGACCGGTATACTCTCTGGACATGCTGATCGCCTCCAGCACCAAGAGCGAAGCATCCGCCCTTGCCACAGGAATAAACACCAAGTGTAAAAGACACACAAAAAGCCATTTCCCCATTTTCAACCGCCTTGTTCGTAATTCCCCCGCCCCAAATAATTGGAAAACGCGTCCCGGGATACGCGATAGTCCACGAGCGCCGACAGAGCGCAAAAGCGCTCGCCGAGGCTCCTTCTGATACAACTTTGTTTGTCAAAGCCGACTTATGTGCCTAAAAGTTGATTCTAGGAAATATTCCTGCTTTTTGTAAAGGTAATGCCTTCAGGGGAGGATCGCCTACGAGGTTGTCGTTTATCCGTCTCAAGAGACTTTGCGTTTACCTAAATGTCTCGCACTGCCGCATATCGCCCGATTGCAGTCCCTTCTGAAAATAAGCGATCCGCTGCTGGGCCGATCCGTGGGTAAACGAATCGGGCACGACATAGCCCTGTGTGCGCTTCTGGATCATGTCGTCGCCCACTGCGGCCGCAGCCCGCAGGGCCTCTTCCGGATCGCCCGTTTCGAGCCGGTTTTGTTTCGCCGCAAAATTCGCCCAAACACCGGCGTAGCAGTCGGCCTGAAGCTCGAGAGCAACTGACAGCCGATTATTGCTCCCGGCCTGCTGAACCTGGCCCATTCTTCCGGTCAGATTCTGGATGTGGTGGCCAAATTCGTGGGCGATCACATAGGCCTGAGCAAAATCGCCGGGCGCCCGAAACTCTTTCCGCAGCTCGTCAAAGAACTGAAAATCCAAATAGAGCTTCTGGTCGCCGGGACAATAAAACGGCCCCGTCGCCGCGCTCGCATACCCACAGGCGGAGGAAACCTGACCGGTGAACAGGACGAGCTTCGGATCCTGATAGCGAACGCGCGACTGCTGAGGCAATATCTGGCGCCATGCGTCCTCCATGCTGCCCATGATCGCACCCACAAACTGGCGATTCTGATCGGGCGGTTGCGTCCTGTTTGCGG
>DATLNN010000321.1:0-3345 GCA_035536695.1 Pyrinomonadaceae bacterium
TCTCCCTATAATCCATTTCGATCCTTGCCCGTCCGGCTTCGCCGTAAAAGCCTTTTTGAGAATGCGCTTTTAGATCGATCTCTCTCAATAATTTAAATTTCCCGCTGCCGGACCAATGCACGCGCTCACGTGAAAGGGAGAATGTCTGCTGCGAGGCCGAGCCAGTCACGTGTTCCGAGGCGGTGACCAAAAATAATGTCGGCGTTTCTTTTATCCTATTGCGATAGCGGTACCAATAGGTCTTTGGCACCATGCGGAGCTTGTCCTCGGCCACGCCCGTTAGATCGAGCCATATCGCTCCAAACCCTTTCGCCTGGACGAGATGGTCGGCGGACATAAAGGCTTTCTCAATATCGCTGCCACATCTTACCCACAGCAGATTTTCGTTTTTGACGCCGGCCAGATGGGCAGAGCAAACATCAAAGCCGTCGCTCGCGTCTACAAGGGCACATATTTCGCCGGTATTCGTCAGCCTGGCAAGCAGGTTGAGGCCCATGCTGGTTTTTCCGGTACTTGGGCCGCCCGTAACTTCGATAACCGTCCCCCGCGTAAACGCCAGCCCAAAGTGCTCAAGCAGTATCTCGTCCGAATATCGCTGCTCTTCCTGCAGGTGCGAGAGGGTTTTTACCAGTTTTAAGTGGGCCGCCATAGTGTTAAACACAGTTGCAGTGATGCAACAATAAGACTAGAATAAACCAAGCCCAGACGAAACGCAAAAGTTTTTGGAGTTTATTTAGAAGGCGAGATCACTCGTTCACCATAACCTCAACCGGATCGATCCCTGATGCCCGCCATGCTGGGTAGAGGGCGCCGATCAGGCTGCCTCCGACGGCAATTGCGACGGCGGTGAGGATCCAGCCGGTGCTGAATTCGAAGGTTAGGTTGAATTGGCGGCCGATGAGGTAAGAGGCAAGAAATGCGGTGAGAAAGCCGAGGAACAATCCGAGCAGACCGATCATAAAGGCTTCGCCCTCGATCGTCTGGATAATGAATGATTTTGATGCGCCAAGCGATTTCAGGATGCCGATCTCCTTCCGGCGTTCGGTGATGGTCGTGTACATCGACAGCAGCACAAAGATGATGCTGACAAACGCGCCGAGACCGACCAGGATGCGCAGGAAAGTATTGAGGCCGGGGATGCGTTCCTGCGCATCGATCACAAGATCGCTGGTGAGGTTTACCTTATTGCCCGGGAGTACTTCGTTTATCGTTGCCGCAACCGCCGGGGCCTCGTAACCGTCTTTGATCTTAACGAGGATGTAAGTGCATTTATCGGTTTGCAGAGCGTCCTGCATGGCGGCGAGCGACATCTTTGTGCGAGCGCCCGATGGCGGGGCAAAGATGCCGGTGATCTTGTATGGCTGGGCGCCGAACAGTTCATATAAGTCGCCGATCTTTAGGTTTTCATCCTTTGCGACACGTTCGTCGATGATGACCTCGTCGTTGGCGACTGCCGCTCGCCCTGCCGTCAATTCCATCCCGTTCATCTCGGCGAACGGAGCCCAGTCGAGGCCGTCGATCTGTTTTATTCCCCAACGCGCTTTCGAGTCAGACGATACATCGCGGAGCACCGGGACCGTCGCCGCCACACCGTCGATCTCGCGAAGACGGTCGACGTACGCCAGATTAACTGCGGCGTTCGAGCTCATAGCGTCCATTCCGCCCGGACGTGTAAAGACGATCTCTGCCTTCCAATTCGCGGCGCGTTTGGCGACGTCATTGGTCATGCCGCGTGCAAGACCGGTGAACAGGATGACCAAAACGACGCCGAGCGCCACACCGATCACGCTGATCAGGGTGCGAAAGGGCCGGACTCTGAGATTCGCGAAAACCAGTTCGAGCATGCGGTGCCAATTTCAGCTATGAGCTATCAGTTATCGGCTATTTCGAAAAAAGGTTATACCGGAATAGCTGATAACTGATAGCTTATAGCTGATAAGAAATGACCTGGAACATCATAGAGCCATGAGACTAATTCCATTCCTTCGGCCAGGCCAGGTTCTTCCTCCGCAGGATCCACCTGATAGACCCTATGAAGCAAGTGAACCCGAAAAGTATGGCCCAGGCGCCGAGGGCTGACGTCCATGCCCAGTACCATTTGCCGCGAAAGGCGCCTAAAATGCCGCCGATCGCCAATCCGAACGTGACGAAGGCTCCTAGAGCATAAAGAACACGGCCATTTTCGAGCTGTGTACAGATATATACGGGCAGCGAACAAACAAAGACTCCTACCAATCTAGGTATACGTTTCAGATCGCTCCCGAACGACAGGGTGTGCTCGCCCGCGCCGACAAGAAGCACGCCACGACGCATCGCGAAGAGGTTGAAAAGGGCCGACATGGCCGAAAAAAGCACTGATATGGCAAACGCGCGCTGCCGGGCGCTGTTTTCGGACGCGGCGAAAACATCATACAGATATCGCTCCTGGGCGTAATGCGTGATGTACTCGACCGTATGGCTGAAAGCGGGAAGCGAGATCGATACAATTACGTTGGCAAGCCAAACAGGTGTGGCACGGCGAAACGACTGGACAACGGCGCCCGCAATGCCGGTCGTGATGAAGCGAAAGCCGAGTTCGACCAGAACCGCGGTCAAAGTGACGGCCCAGCTTTCGCTGCTGGCCTTGTAAACCGTGAAATAAAAGCTCGCCCGGAGAAGAGCACCGATAAGGGAAAGTTTCCAGTTCCAGCGGTGGACGATCTGAAACGGATGGGCTAGCAGATTCTTGATGACATCAGCAACATCTATCCGATCGTCCCACACCTCCTCGATATCGTCGGCATCGGCGATCGAATGATGTATTTCTTCTGAGGTCGAAGGCACTGTTTCCCGTTCAATCATTCAGTCGTCATCTCAGCTTGTAGTGGGGCGAATATTGATCTGCCCGCCTCAAAACGAAAACGCTAATAGTAGCATACGCCTTTTGCAAAACCCACCGGGCGATCAAGAGAATAGGAGAGGAGCTCGCGTCGCATGAATTTTAGCACATCTCGCGCGCCGTTGGTGACGGGCTCTTATGCTTGTTAACAGACCGAGGAAAAAATCTGTCATAAACGTAGGTCCGTTGGTGTTTTGGTCGTAGGTAGTGCATTCACGCCGGATCCTTTTTGATTGGAGACTAACTTATGAGCTGGTTATATACAGTTGTTTTCGCGGGCCTGATGTTTTCTTCGAGTGACTCCCCGGTCTCGTACGGGAGCCCGGCCGCCTTTGACCGTCAGGCTGCCGAAGTGCAGATAGTCAAGGATGAAACGGAAAAGTTTGAACAAACTTATCCACTGCATGCCGGCGGGCGCGTCAACGTTGAGAACATCAATGGTTCCATCACGGTTGAGGCCTGGGACC
>DATLNN010000322.1:0-6539 GCA_035536695.1 Pyrinomonadaceae bacterium
TATAACCCGACAAGCGGGCATGCTCCTCAAGAGCATCGAGCAACTTCTGGCCGATCCGCCTGCCCTGTGCGGCCGGTTTTACCGCCATGCTCCGGACGTAAAACCTCTCCTCCTCTGGTAAGCCCGACACGGTGCCGACCGGCTCGTCGCCGTCGAAGGCGAGCCACGTTGGGCCCTCGGTGAAGCGTTCGCGAACCCGCTCGGAGCTCACTGCCGTATAGTCGAACGCGTCGGGCGTGTATTCAGCGCGAAATGGCTCGAAAGCTTCGAGTATCAAGGAGGCGATCGTCTCCTCGTCGCCCGGGCCCGCGAGCCGCAGCTCTACGTCAGGCCGCGACACTTTTCTCGCTTCCGACTCCGACATAGATCTCGCCTTTCATATAAAGAGCGGCTTCGCCGCCGATCTTTACGCGGTCGCCCGCCAATTCGCAATAAAGCTCCCCTCCGCGAGCCGAAACCTGCCGCGCGAACAGCTCGTTCTTCCCAAGCCTTTCGGCCCAATACGGGATCAGTGTGCAGTGGGCCGAGCCTGTAACAGGGTCCTCGGGAACACCGACAGACGGTGCGAAAAACCGCGATACGAAATCGGCGGTCTCCCCTTGCGCGGTCACGATGACAGCGTGCGCGTCGACATTTGACAATGCGAAGAGGTCGGGCTTGATCGCTCTAATATCGGCCTCGGATTCGTATACGAGCAAATAGTCTCGCGCCTTTGATATCTCTGCAGGCGCCACCCCGATGGCCTCGATCAATCCGGCCGGGGCGTCGGTTTTTACGGCCGGCCGCGAGGGAAAGTTGAGGACATATCGGCCGCCTTCTGGTGTGACCGACAAGTCGCCACTTCGGGTCCGAAATTTCAGAGCTGGCTCTGAATATCCGAGGAGCTCGTAGAGCACAAAAGCCGACGCGAGCGTTGCATGGCCACAGAGATCAATCTCGACGGCCGGCGTGAACCATTTGAGATCGAACCCGTCCGGCGACTGGACGAAAAATGCCGTCTCGGCCAGATTGTTCTCCGCTGCGATAGCCAGCATTGTCTCAGCTGGCAGCCACGCGTCGAGCGGGACCACCGCGGCTGGATTACCGGCAAATGGTTTTGAGCTGAACGCGTCAACCTGATAAATGTCGAGTTTCATTTGGATGTACTCTCCTTAAACGGCCTGTTACGGTCCGGGACTTTGTCCCGTGTCCTGTTTGTCCCGCGTGTCCCGCTGTCCCATTTGTCCCACCGAGGTTGCGGGACAGCTCTGCACTTTTACATTCCCAGCTGGGCCTGCTTTCGCCAGTTGCGCCAGCCGCGGAGGTGGAGACAAAAGAAAACGATGCTGCCCAGCATTAACGGCAAACTGCCGATAATGATACCAACCATCAACCAACTGGTGCTGGCGACCATCATCACAAGGAACCCGAACCGATTCTTGTTGCCAAGCATATAAACGCCGGTTAATCCGCAGACCGTAGCCAGCCAGTCTATTCCGTAAAATTGCATAGGTTTCGAGTTAGCTGGCCTCTTAAGCGCCGAAAAAGCCAGCTCAGCTGCAACTCTCAACGATATTGCCTGATTACCGCTACCGCCTCTATCTCGACCCTCGCATCGCGGGGGAGCCGCGCCACCTGGACCGTCGAGCGGGCCGGGTATGGTTTCTTAAAAAACTTTGCATAAACCTCGTTCATTTTGGCAAAGTCGTTCATGTCCGCAAGAAATACAGTCGTCTTCACCACACTATCGAGGCCGGTTCCAGCCGCTTTCAGAACGGCCGTAATATTTTTCAGCACCTGTTCGGTCTGCTCGGTAATGCCTCCGCCCACCAGTGCTCCCGTTTTCGGATCGGCGCCGACCTGTCCGGCCGAATAGACGAAACCGTTCGCGACGATCGCCTGCGAGTACGGGCCGATGGCGTTTGGGGCATCGGGCGTCTCTACTGAATGTTTTGTCTGCGCAGAGATCGCTACCACCATGGATGAGAACAACATCGCCAAAATCAAGACGTTCAAACGTGTTTTCATATCGCTCCAGAAACGAAGCCCTCGGTCGCTACCGCTCCCGATTCTGACCTGCGGTGGCTATCGCTTGTATCTCGATCTTTGTACCGAAATGCAGATCCCTTACGGGAACGATCGCCCTCGCGGGTCGGTGATCACCCATAACGCGAGCGTAAGCGTCATTAACTTTTTCCCATAGTTTCATATCAGAGACATAGATCGTCATTTGCAAGACATGGTCGAGGTCATATCCGGCGGCGTGCAATACGGCCTCGACATTTCTGAGAGCAAGCTCGGTCTGCTCCTCGATCTCTCCGGTAAACGGCTCTCGCGTGGTGAGATCCAAGGGCAGCTGGCCTGATACAAAGATCAGGCCGTTGCTTTCAACTGCAGGCGAATAGTGCCCCTTCGGCGGCGGACCGTGCGGGTAAATTTTATTCACTGCACTGGCTTGTTGAACACTTGCATTTTTCGCTTTTCCGTCGACTTTAAAGGCGGGGCCGGTTTGAAGTTGGCCGGCAGATCCGTCCCCGTTGCATCGCTCTGGCTTTCGATTATCTGCGGAGCGAGCGGGCCGAGCGCCGCGAGCACTTCGCCCTTTTCCTTTTCCGGCACGTTGAATTTATTCAGCGTCGCCACGAGGTCTTCCACAAGAGCGTTAAACTCGCCCTTGCTTACGCCCATGTTCTTATGCGACTTTTTCATGTCCAGGCCCTGATATTCACAGCCGCCGCCCGTTGCGTTGCACAGAAAATCTGTCAAATTCTTGACAAGCCGCGGTGCGTCCGATCTTGCAAATTTCTTGTTGATTCTCGTATCCGCCAAAACCCGTCCGGCAAAGTCACCAACGACAGCGTCGAGAGCCGCTTTTCCGCCGAGGCGGTCATACAAACTCTTCTCCTGTGAAAACGCCGAGATAGAGACCGCCAAAACAAACATCATCGAAACAATTAGCTTCTTCATTTTCATCCTCCAAAGTTTTGTTTTTTGCTAATCCCCCTTGTTCTCTTATCATGTAAATGAAAGCACCAGCATAGTTAAGTCGTCATGTCGCTCCGCACTGTCTCGAAATCTCTCGATTTGAGCCAAACATCGGGCGACGAGATTGGGCGACCGCCCGACAGAGTGGCCGTTGATCGTATCGAACAGCCTTTGGACCCCAAATTCCTCGCCGTCCGGGTTGTTAGTTTCGGTCACGCCGTCCGAAAACAGCAGCAGTGAATCGCCCAAGTCTAAGCGCACCTGGTTGACGGTGAATTCGCTGTCACAAAACAGCCCGAGGGGCAAGCCTGCATGATTTAGCTCGCCTTTGACGCCGTTCTTTATAAGTATCGGCGGTAAATGTCCTGCGTTTGATATCTCAATTTCGCCGGATCGGTTGGCTCGGCCAGCGACCAGCGTTGCAAACTGATTGGCGAGCGAGCTTTCGGTCAAAAGGCGGTTCGCACGCGTCATCAATTCTGCAAGGGGCAGGTCCATTGGTGCCAGCGAATGAAAGATAGCGTGTAAATTAGACATCAGCAGGCTCGCGGCCATGCCCTTTCCCGAGACGTCGCCGAGAATGAAATAAAATTCATCGCCCCGTTCGATAATATCGACATAATCGCCGCTCACTATCCCGGCCGGCTCATAGGCGTAGTCAACATGCCATTTTTCACATGCAATGCCCGAGCGCGGAAGCAGGCCACGTTGAATATCGGCGGCAAGCTGCAGATCGCTTTCCAGAAAGGCACGCTGCTTATGGGTCAAACATCCCAGACACACCGTCATTAGCGGGTCTTGGATCAACCGCTCCGGCTCGACCGTATCCTGACACCCGACGCAGACGCCGTACGACCCATTCTCAAACTTGAGCAACGCCGCATCGACCTCGCCCAGGAGACGCGAAAAATCCTCTTGCGGCCCGACGTACGACTGAGCCTCGCGGAGCCGCATCCGTCGATCCAGCAGCTGCTCGTGGAGCAACGAGTCAAATTCGGCGACCACGGGCGCCGCCATTGTTTGTACGCTGTCCATTTTACAAATCCTCAGGTTTCAAGTCGGTCTTTTTCGCGATTCGAGCTAACATGTTTGGACCGATCTCATCGCCGTCGTGGAAGGAAAACACATAGTCCGGATAGCCGTCTTTCGCGAGCACCTTGTGCGAGCTCCCTTTGTGGCGCTTGATTGGCCATCCGATGAGCTCGAGCACCGCCAAAACGCGTTTGGCTTTCGCCGCTTTCCAGCTGCTCATGCGGCCTGGAAGATCAGGCTCTCAACCTGCCGCGGAAGACTTTCCCCATTCTCCAGACGGTCCGCTATGACTCGAAGGGCAAGCGTTTTAACGTTCCGAATGGCCTCATCTTTGGTATCGCCATAAACGAGAACCCCATCCAGCTCGTCTATTTCGGCGATCCATCGACCGTCCCCTTCCTGTTCAAGCTCGATCGCGAGTTTCATTTCTTCCTCGTAACATTTTTGTTGTCTACTTTGTCAAGCAGTTCCGCATCCCAAAACTTGTCTCGTTGACCCGCATAAGATTTACTCCCATGCCATCGCACATCACATC
Organism: Pyrinomonadaceae bacterium; assembly: GCA_035536695.1. Taxonomy (GTDB): domain Bacteria; phylum Acidobacteriota; class Blastocatellia; order Pyrinomonadales; family Pyrinomonadaceae; genus OLB17. The sequence goes on from DATLNN010000322.1 coordinate 4,532, forward strand.
TAACCCACGCTTCCTTCCAGCTTCAACCCCAACAACTTCGTCGCCTCGACGGCATATTCCATCGGCAGCTCGCGAAAGACCTCTTTACAGAATCCGTTGATTATAAGCGAAACAGCGTCCTCCTGGGATATACCTCGCTGTTGCAAGTAGAACAACTGGTCCTCACTGATCTTGGAGGTCGTGGCCTCGTGCTCGACCTGGGCAGTGTTATTCATCACCTCGATATACGGGAATGTATTGGCCTCGCTCTTGCCGCCGATGAGCATTGAGTCGCACTGGGTATAGTTGCGAGCACCTTCGGCCTTGGGCATTATCTTAACCAGGCCGCGATACGAATTATTCGATTTTCCGGCGGAGATGCCTTTCGAGATGATGGTCGACTTGGTGTTCTTACCGAGATGGATCATCTTCGTGCCGGTGTCGGCGATCTGAGCGTTGTTGGTCAGCGCGACCGAATAGAATTCGCCGATCGAGTTGTCGCCCTGCAAGATCACCGAAGGATATTTCCAGGTTATCGCCGAACCGGTCTCGACCTGGGTCCATGAGATCTTTGACCTGACGCCGCGGCACGCACCGCGTTTGGTCACGAAATTATAGATTCCGCCCTTGCCGTTTTCATCACCCGCGTACCAATTCTGTACTGTCGAATATTTGATCTCAGCATCGTCGAAGGCGACAAGTTCGACGACCGCCGCGTGCAGCTGGTTCGTATCGAACTGCGGCGCCGTGCAGCCCTCGTTATAGGCCACGTAACCGCCCTCTTCCGCTACTATGAGTGTGCGTTCAAACTGACCGGCCTCCTGCGTGTTGATGCGGAAATAAGTAGACAATTCCATAGGGCAGCGAACGCCCTTGGGAATAAATACGAACGATCCGTCCGAAAATACCGCCGAGTTCAGGGCCGCATAGTAATTATCACTGACCGGCACGACCGAACCGAGATATTTCTTTATTAACTCGGGATATAGCTCGACGGCCTCTGTGAACGAGCAAAATATAACGCCTGCCTCAAGCAGCTTTTTCTTATACGTCGTCGCAACCGACACCGAGTCAAAAACCGCGTCGACCGCCACGTTTGCGAGCATTTTTTGCTCTGTGATCGGGATGCCCAGCTTTTCAAACGTCTTGATCAGCTCAGGATCGACCTCGTCGAGGCTCGCCTTTTTCGCTTTCTCTTTCGGAGCTGAGTAGTACGAAATATTCTGGAAGTCGATACGTGGGTAATCAAAGTTGGCCCAGTAGTCCGGCTCCTTCATTGTCAGCCATTGCCGGTATGCCTTCAGCCGGAACTCGAGCATCCATTCGGGCTCCTTCTTTTTCGACGAGATCAGCCTCACCGTGTCCTCAGACAATCCGCGCGCTATCGTCTCCGTCTCAATATCAGTGACAAAGCCGTATTTGTATTCGCGATTTGTTAGTAATTCTGTTGCTGTGGACATAATGAAAAAAACAAAAACCAGACACGAATCACACGAATGGCACGAATAAGAAAATCTTCATTTGTGTAATTCGCGTCATCCCTGATAAACCCTTCTAATTCCTCTGCGGTTCGATCGTTCTGTGAATTCCCTGTATCTTGTGAAACATCGCATCGACGGAGCTTTCGCTCCCCACGAGCTGTGCCAGCGTTATGCGCGACAGCGCATTCTCGACTATCTCGTGCAGCCCGACGATCACCGGACGTATGCCGCAATCTGTTGTGTGTACGCATGCGTCCAGCACGCCCGTGTAGCTATCGCAGTGCTTGCTCAGAACATCCTGGTCGAGCACGCGAATGATCTCGCTCAGGCGAATCTCGCTCGCCGGCCGGGCCAGCACATACCCGCCCTTGCTGCCTCGCGTCGATACGACGAATCCGGCCTTGTTCAGCAGCCACATAAGCTTGCCCGCGTTGGCTGTCGATATGCCCTCGCGCTCAGCGATCTGCGGCAGCGTCAGACCGTCGCCCGATGGCAGGTTCGCGAGCTGCACCAGGCATCGAAGGCCATATTCTTCCTGCGCAGATATT
>DATLNN010000323.1:0-2380 GCA_035536695.1 Pyrinomonadaceae bacterium
CTCAAGTATCTGATAACGGCGAGCAACGCGACGGCGCGCATGATGCTTGCCTATGAACTGGAGAAAGCAAAGTTTGGAGACTTTGTTGACGAAATGGGCCGCGAGAACAGGCCGAACAAAATCCCTGATATCCTTGACGAAGCAAAATGGGGCCTTGACTGGATCCACAAGCTCCACCCTAAGGCCGATCAGCTTTTCCATCAGGTTGCCGACGACCGGGACCACCGCGGTTTTAAAATGCCGAACAACGACAATGCCGATTACGGCTGGGGGCCGAACAGTTATCGGCCCGTCTATTTCGCAGATGGCAAGCCTCAGGGCCTGAGCCACTGGAAAAGCAGATCGACGGGTGTTGCAAATATAGCGGGGCGTTCGGCCGCCGCGATGGCGATGGCATATCGCATCTGGCGGACAGATCTTAGGAACCCAGAATTTGCCGCCAAATGTCTGCGTGCCGCCGAAACGCTCTATGCAATGGGCAAGCGGCAGGAGGGGTTTCAGCAGGGCAATTCGTTCGGTGCTCCGTACCGCTACAACGAGGATACGTGGGCGGACGATATGGAATACGCCGCGGCGGAGTTATTCAAAGCCACCCGCAAGCCCGCCTATCTCGCCGATGCAAAGAGATATGCAAAACTCGCCGGCACAAAATCGTGGATGGAATTCAACGATTCCGAAATGGGTGTCGAGATGTCACGGCACTACCAGATGTATCCATTTACTAACGTTGGCCATTTCGCCTTGTATCCGCTGGTCGATGCGAAAACTAGACGCGAGCTTGCCGCATACTATCGCAGCGGTATCGAGCGTGGCGTCGCTCGAGCGAAGGCAAACCCGTACGGAATCGGCGTGCCGTTCCTCTGGTGCTCAAACAATCTGGTGGTCGCGTTCATCACGCAGGTGCATTTGTATGAGTTGATGACGGGCGACAAGAAATATCACGACTCCATGATCGCGCACCGCGACTGGCTACTGGGACGCAACCCTTGGGGCACGTCGATGTTCGAGGGGATCCCACCGGGCGGCGAATACCCCGAGGACACGCACCTGCCGACCGTGCAGCTTCTCAAAAAGCAGGTTCGCGGGGGCCTTGTGGATGGCCCGATCGCCGCGTCGACATACAAAGGCCTGATCGGACTAACACTCCATAAGCCCGATGAATTCGCAATGTTCCAGCCGCGAGATGTGGTTTATCACGACGATGTCGGAGATTACTCAACAAACGAACCCACAATGGACGGCACAGCTGACGCGATCCTTGTAATGGCGAGGTTCAGCCGGGCCGGCAGCCCACGTGTCAGTAGCTCGCGCGTAAGTAAGGGCCCCGCTGCAACGCTCAACCCGCATTTCACCTACGACCACAGCGGCATCACGCGCGGCGACAAAACGTCAAAACGAATGGCCCTCGTCTTTACCGGTGACGAATTTGCCGAGGGCGGAACGACGATCGCTGACGCTCTCCAGAAGCACGACATCAAAGCCTCGTTCTTCCTGACCGGCCGATTCTACCGCACTCGCGCCAATCGCCAGATAATTGAACGTCTAAAGCGCGACGGTCATTATCTCGGAGCGCATTCAGACCAGCACCTGCTCTACGCCGACTGGGCTGACAGGAACAAAACACTGGTCACTCGTGAGCAATTCGAACGCGATCTAAACGACAACCTGGCCGCAATGCGCCCCTTTGGCATCGACCGGAAACAAGTACCGTTCTTCATGCCGCCTTATGAATGGTATAACCGCGAGATAGCGGACTGGACCTCGGAACTCGGGTTTCGCATAGTCAACTTCACTCCCGGTACACGGTCCAACGCCGATTACACGACGGACGATGACAAGAATTACATCTCTAGCGACGCGATAATGTCGCGGATAAAAGAATATGAAGCGAAAGACGCCAACGGTTTAAATGGTTTCATTCTGCTCACACACATCGGCTCGGGGCCAAAGAGAACCGACAAGTTTCACACAAGGGTGGATGAATTGATCGGCTGGCTCAAAGAAAAGGGATACCAGCCGGTGCGTGTGGACGATCTGCTGAAATGACGCCTATCGTGTGTTTATCCACGCCTCGCGCAGCATGAGTTGTTTTTTGGACGCATTAGCCAACTCAACCAGGCGGACTGTCGGCACGTCATACGGCTGCAGGGTAACGGCGATCTCTTTCGTGATGCCCTCGCGCTCAACGACCAGCCGGCCGGTGTCGCCGACCTTGAGCTTGCGAAGCCAATTGCGAAAGGCCGTCCAATCTTTGGTTGGTATGCCATCGGCGGAAATGAGTTTGTCGCCCGTCTTCACGCCGGCTTTGCCCCAGGCGCTGTTTGGGTTGGTTATTCTGAGTTTGAAAGCGCCCTCAAACGAAAGCGGCCCAACGCGAAGA
>DATLNN010000324.1:0-2631 GCA_035536695.1 Pyrinomonadaceae bacterium
TTTCAAGACACCGCACGCGCTCGACTATCAGAATCTTGTCCACCTGATCCAACCGGTCGAAAACAATCCGAACATCATGCGCGGCCTGGATGCCGAGCTTCGTCGACGTGACGGTTTCAAGCTCACGGACGATCGCGGCACGATGCGCGATGCGCTCTACGAGATCGACTACTGCATGATCTGTCACGAACGCGAAAAGGACGCCTGCCGGACGGGTCTACACGAAAAGGATGGGAGCATACATCGCAATCCGCTCGGCATCAAGGCCGAGGGCTGCCCGCTGGACGAGCGCATCTCTGAGATGCACATGCTCAAGGGACAGGGCGACTCTATCGGGTCGCTCGCGCTGATCACGATCGACAACCCAATGTGTGCCGGCACGGGGCACCGTATCTGCAACGACTGCATGAAGGGTTGTATCTTTCAGAAGCAGGAGCCCGTAAATATTCCGCTTGCCGAAACGCACACGCTGACCGACGTTTTGAATTTGCCATACGGTTTTGAGATATACAGCCTGCTGACGCGGTGGAATCCGCTTAACGCGAAGCGACCGTATCCCATGCCCTATAACGGCAAGAACGTTATGGTTGTCGGGCTCGGGCCGGCCGGTTATACGCTTGCGCATTACCTGTTGAACGAAGGTTTTGGTGTCGTTGGCCTCGATGGGCTGAAGATCGAGCCCCTGCCGAGCGAATGGACGGGCGATCTTGGCCGGACGACCCCAAAACCGATCCGGGATCTGAGCGAGATCACCGAGCAGCTGGACGAGCGTATCCTATCGGGATTTGGGGGTGTATCGGAATACGGCATTACAGTTCGCTGGGACAAGAATTTTCTGACCATGGTCCAGTTGATGCTTACGCGTCGAAAGAGGTTTCGCGGCTACGGCGGGATCAGGTTCGGCGGTACGCTGACTATAGAAGATGCATGGGACCTTGGATTTGATCATATTGCGATCGCGACCGGTGCCGGCCGGCCCACGATCGTGCCGATGAAAAACAACCTCATTCGGGGCATCCGTCAGGCGTCCGATTTTCTAATGGCGCTCCAGCTGACGGGTGCATTTAAGAAGAATACCCTCTCGAATCTTCAGGTCCGTCTTCCCGCCGTGGTAATAGGCGGCGGGCTGACCGGTATCGATACGGCTACCGAGATCTTTGCCTATTACCCGGTCCAGTGCGAAAAAATGCTGGCCAAGTATGAGCAGGTCACGGCGGAGTTTACCGAGGAAAAAGTAGTCGAGCATTTCGACGAAGAAGAGGTACGCGTGCTGCAGGAGTTTCTCGAGCACGGCCGCGAGGTGCGCGCCGAACGCCAGCGCGCGGCCGCGGCCGGCGAGGTGCCGAATTTTGATCCGCTGGTCCGAGGCTGGGGCGGCGTGTCGCTCGTCTATCGCAAGCGGCTGCAGGATTCGCCCGCCTACCGGCTCAATCACGAAGAAGTGCAGAAGGCGCTGGAGGAGGGTATCGATTTCGTCGAATGCATGAATCCGGTCGAGGCGGTACCGGACGAGTACAACGCTGTAAAAGCACTAATTTTCGAACGCCTAGAATACACATCTGAGACCGGCAAATTTGAAAAAACTGGCGATATGCACGAGTTTCCGGCCCACACTGTGTGCGTCGCCGCCGGCACGTCGCCCAATGTGATCTACGAGAAGGAAAAACCCGGGACCTTCAAGATGGACGAATGGCGGCAGTTCTTTCAGCCGCATAAGGTTGCGCGCAACAGCGACGGCAATCTGCACACGGTTGAGACCGAGAAAGGCGAAGCCGGATTTTTTACGTCCTACGAGAATGACGGGAAATTCATCAGCTACTACGGTGACAATCACCCTCAGTACGCCGGTAATGTCGTCAAGGCGATGGCTTCGGCCAAACACGGCTACGAGCGAGTGGTCGAGCTGTTTGCGGAGGAGATGGCGATTCGCGGTGACCTGCCGCAGGCCGAGCGCGATCGTGTCTTTGATATTCTGGTCGAGAAACTTGACTCTGAACTGCGGGCCTATGTCGTAAGGGTCGAACGACTGACACCGACTATAGTGGACGTTATCGTCAAGGCTCCTCTCCAGGCCCGTAAGTTCGAGCCGGGACAGTTTTACCGGCTGCAGAATTTCGAAACTTCTGCTCCGGTGATCGAGGGCGTGCGGATGATGATGGAAGGCCTGGCGTTGACCGGCGCCTGGGTCGATGAAGAAAAAGGCCTGCTGTCAATGATCGTGCTTGAGATGGGCACGTCATCGCGTCTGTGCTCGCTCTTGAAGGAGGGTGAAGAGGTCCTGGTTATGGGCCCGACCGGAAGCCCGACCGAGATCACGGAAAATGAGACTGTCCTGCTGGCTGGCGGCGGTCTGGGCAACGCCGTCCTTTTTTCGATCGCTAAAGCGCTTAAAGACAACAATAACAAGGTTATCTACTTCGCCGGATACCGAAACGGCGACGACCTTTTCAAACGCGAAGAGATCGAAAATGCCACGGACGAAGTCGTTTGGGCAACCGACTGGGGCACCGAGATCGAGCCCAACCGTTCCCAAGACGCCCATTTCCGCGGCAATATAGTCCAGGCGATGATCGCTTACGCAGAAGGCCGACTCGGCAAGCAAACTATCGATCTCAAAGACGTTGACCGCAT
>DATLNN010000325.1:0-4180 GCA_035536695.1 Pyrinomonadaceae bacterium
AGGGCCCTGGCTCACACGATCGTTCCAGGTCTCGCGGAGCTCGCCGGCCTCGACAGGCGTCGATTTATTGGGTGGTGGTGTCGGCGGCCCACCGCCGGGGCCTGGTTGCGCAGTCGCTGTCGTGGCGAGCAGAAAAATGGACGATAGTGCAGATACCAGGAATCTGGACGTGCAAGATGTACGGGTATTTCGAATCATGGCTCAATTTTCCTTGGTGTATATCTGGAGTCAGCGCCACCTGACCAAACGAGAAATTCAGTCAAAGGCATTACGTGCAGTTTGAATAAAATGTTTACGGTGGCCCTTGAGGGCTTGTGAGAACACGTCCGGCGCTAGATTGCTCTGGGTTATAGTAAAACGTATTACTAACCAGACCCCGGGGAAACCTAAATTACATCTGGGCATGGCAAAGCGTCCGCGTCTCACTCTAATTTATGAAAGTCCGAACCAAGACAAGTATTTTTCTTCTCGCCGCTTCGATCATATTCGGGTGGCAACTCGTTGGCGTAGAGCAACTAAAGGCACAGCAAAAAAAACAAAAGGTTACCCAACGCGCTCTGATCCAGAGCCGGAACGACATTTTTCCTGTAGTTGACTATCATACGCACCTGCTCGGTCCTTTCGCTTTGCCAATGCCGGAGCCGTTGCCGCCCGAAGTCAAACTGCCGCCGGAGCTCGAACGGCTTTTGACCGAACGCTCCAGGCTGGTAGGAAATGTCGCGACGGAGAGCGATTTTAAGAACATCTTTACGGAAGACGCGCAACTTCTAAACGCGCGCATTGCTCCGACTGACTGGATGCGCGACAAGCACTGGTTTATGCGTTATTTGAATTTGTGGAGCAAGACGGATCGCTATCGTTTCGCTCCGAACCATTACGCTTTCTCCGGGGAAACGGGTTACATAGCGGGCACGGTTGTCCGCGAATCAACCAAGGAGCACGTCTGGAATTTCCTTCTCGGAATCAAAAAAGGAGCCGACAGGCTCTGGCGAATCGCCGCGGACAGTACTACCGAAAGAAAGCCTCCCAACTATACCAAACCGCTTACAGCAGACGGCCTTGTTAAAGATCTCGACGAGGCTGGAATCAAGCGCGCGGTGGTGCTTTCCGAAGCATTCTGGCTTGGAGGGCCCGCTGGAACCAACACGACAAAACGCATGATCGAGGCGAAGGATGAAGCGACAGGTGTGCGTGGCGAAAATGATTGGACCGCACAGCAGGTCGCTCGCTATCCAAACCGTCTCATCCTTGCCTGCGCCGTCGATCCACTAAAGGACTATGCGATACCAGAGTTGGTGCGCTGCGCTCGCGACTTGGAAGCAAAAGCTATGAAGCTCAACCTCTCAGGCTTAGGCTTTAGTTTCGACAACCGGGAACAAATTGAGAAACTTGCCCGCTTCTTCAAGGCGGCAAATGATAACCGAATTGCCATCGTCATTCACCTGGAGCCCGGTCACTTTTACGGACCTCGAGAAGTTGAGATTTTTCTTGATCGAATAGTTTCCGTAGCCCCTGATATCACAATTCAGATCGCGCATCTGGCGGGTAACGGACCGGGCATCTCATCACCGGAAGCTCTCGCCGCTTTTGCCGAGGCGCGTGCGGTTAAAGACCCACGAACAAAAAATCTTTATTTCGATTTCGCCGGACTCGTCGACAAGGAGATGAGCGCTAAAGAAGCCGAGTTGATGGTCACGCGAATGCGTCAGATCGGGCTCGATCGCGTTCTATATGCCTCGGACAGCCAACCCGGCGGCATCGGAAATCCTCCGACAGCCGAGCAGTGGGCGCTGACACGCCGCAAATTACCGCTGACAGACGCGCAATTAAGGATTATTGCCAACAACATTGCGCCATATATACGTTAAAACCGGAACTGCTAAATTAGTTGACGCCGTACGTTTCGGGCGGCCCGCGATGAAGCTTTGTGCTGATCCTCGAATCATGATTCGATTGCGATGAAAGTAAGGACAAATCATTTCTCACCGCTATTGGCATTGATACTCGCTACCCTCTTATCCTCTGACGCCCTGGCTCAGGCGGGTGCCAGCGGTCGGCCCACCGCTGTTTCGACGGCGTCTTCGGTGGCAGGCGAGTTACGGCTGCACCAGCTCAAGAGTCAAGTGTTCGGGAATGCGCGGGCGATCCGCGTGCTGCTTCCGCATGGATATGGCGAGCGTGCTAACCGGAAGAGACGGTATCCGGTTCTCTACCTGAACGACGGGCAAAACCTTTTCGACGTCGCGACGTCGATCTTCAATCCGATGGAGTGGCAAGCCGATGAGACCGTCGGACGCTTGATCGGGGCACGCGACATCGAGCCCGTGATCGTCGTCGGGATCGACAATGCCGGCCGGAGCGGTCGGGCGAATGAGTATCTTCCCTTTCCCGATATCTATCTTCGGCCACCACTCGCAAATCCCGAGGGATCCAAGTATCCCGAATTTCTTACCCGCGAGGTGATGCCTTTTATAAACGCGAGGTACCGAACTCGAACCGGCAGCCAACACACCGCGCTGGGCGGCTCGTCCTACGGAGCTCTCGTCGCGCTCTATACGGTCATCAAAAAGCCCGGCGTATTTGGTCGACTGCTTCTCGAAAGTCCCTCGCTGTACGTGTCTGACGCGCGGATAGTCAATGAAAGCCAAAGTTTCAAGCGATGGCCGCGCAGGATATTCATCGGAGTCGGCACGAATGAAGATGGCGTCGAGAATTGCAAACCGGGTAATCGCGATCAGGAAGCAGTGCGGGACGTTTTGAAACTGGAGCGGATCATCAGATCGGCTGGTGGGGCACGGCTGGACGTGTTGGTCGAGGATTGTACAATTCACAATGAGGCCGCGTGGGCGAAGCGTCTTCCGCATGCCCTCAAATTCCTATATGGTCGGTGACCCCGAAACTTTCGGTAGCCCAAGTGCGAAGTCAACTGGCGATGCAGGGAATGCTTTCAGGCTGAGGAAAGCCAATAACGGACAAGCGTGAAGCCAAGGATCGCGAGAAACAAAATGCTCGCCCCTATGAGTTGATTGCGGGAGAATCTCATATTGCCGAATGCATGATAACAGGTTAATGCTTGGTCATTTCTTTCGGTGTCTTCGTTGTCGGTGCATTCCGTCTTTTGTATGTTAGTTGATGCGGAAACACTTCCAAATTTTCCTCCTTTCTTTCCGTGCCCTCCGCGCGTTCCGTGGTCAAACAATCGCGGCGTATTGAACCACGGAATGCACGGAAGACGCCGAAAAAGAAGGAAAAGCAGAAGTCGTCATAATCAGCATGCTTTTCCATGGTTCCAGTTCGGTCGCATACCCGGGACTCCAGACGCACGGAACGATGCTGAATATGGAATTTTTCGACGCCTGGTTACGCGTAAAGGATGTGCCGATCATTTTCGGCTGAAGGAGTTTGCTATGAACATCACTGAAATTGCCCCCGACGTCTACCGCATATCGACCTTCGTTCCGGAAGGCAACCTGCAGTTCAACCAGTTTCTAATAAAGGACGAGGAGCCGCTGTTGTTTCATACGGGTATGAACGCACTGTTCCCTACTGTGCGTGAGGCGGTAGCGAGCCTCATCGATCCCGCGACTCTGAAGTGGATAAGTTTCAGCCACTTCGAAGCCGACGAATGCGGATCGCTCAACAGCTGGCTCGAGATCGCACCGCACGCACAAGCCGTGACGAGTTTTGTCGGTGCTATGGTGAGCGTAAACGACTTCGCGATCCGCCCGGCCAGGGCAATGCAGGACGGCGAAACGTTCGGGACCGGCAAATACCAATTCCGGTTTATGCACACGCCGCACGTTCCGCACTGTTGGGAGGCGGGACTCCTGTTCGAAGAAACAAATCGAACGTTATTCTCGTCGGACCTTTTCCATCAGAACGGCGATGTCGAGGCGGCGACCGAAAGCGATATCATCGGCCGGGTGCGGGAAACCCTTGTCGATTACCAGGCCGGACCGCTCGCGAATTACATGCCGTATACAAAGAACACCGACGGCATCATGCAACGTCTGGCCGCGTTGAAGCCGCAGACCATAGCGGCGATGCATGGTTCGGCTTATCACGGCGACGGCCAGCGCGCGGTCCGCGATCTTGCGGGTGTGATGCGTGAAGTACTGGGGTAAACCGACTTTGAAAAATTAGAGTGGGCTGCCCGGGAAAATTGTCTCGCTGGCAGCCT
>DATLNN010000326.1:0-5678 GCA_035536695.1 Pyrinomonadaceae bacterium
ACAATCGCAAATCTATCCTGACGCTTTCACGCGAAGGGATCTCGACCTACCGCCGCTACCGTAAACGCCGCCGTTCCGAAGCTGGTTCGGTGCAGACGGCGCAATAATCTTAAAGACCCTTAACAGTTAGTAAAAGTAAAAACGGGCAAAGTAATATAGTATCGGGGCGCCGAACAACAGGCTGTCAAGACGGTCGAGGAAGCCGCCGTGGCCGGGCAGGATGGTGGCGGCGTCCTTTGCTCCCGCGCCGCGTTTGATCGCGCTTTCGAAGAGATCACCCAGGACTCCGGCCGACGCCAGAACACACGCCATCGAAACGGACCAGACGTAAGGTAATTCCGGAAAGAACGTCCAGGTGGCCAATGCTCCCAAACCGCCGGCGGCCGCGATGCCGCCGATCAGCCCTTCGACGGTCTTGCCGGGTGATATGGCGGGTGCGAGCTTATGTTTCCCGAGAGCACGGCCGGCGAAATAGGCTCCGGCGTCTGAACCAAACAGTACCAGGAAAAAGTACCCCAGGAGGTGCGTCGACAGGCCCGGGGCATTCTCAAAACCGGTGCGGATGGCTACCAGAAAGCCGCCAAGAAACGCGATGTAGAAAACGCCAAGCAGCGTGACACCGACACCGGTCAGCAATTTAGAGAAATCTTTCTGAAATCGGAATGTCTGAGATACCAGGGTGGCGATGATAACCAGGCCGATGGTCGCGAGGAGCAGGTCGGGAGCTTTTGTCGGGGCATCGAAAACAAAACCTACAAAAAAAGCTCCGGACGCAAGATATGCGATGGCTGCATCGGCTTTTAGCTGCAGCTTTTTTGTGAGTGAAAAGAATTCGAACAGGGCCGCACCTAGTCCAAATGCGCCTATGGCGATGAACACCCATACTAACTGCGGATAATAGAGCGGCAGAACGATCGCCCCAATGAGGACCGGCAATGCGACAACCGCGGTCAGAATGCGTGTTTTCATAAGGGCTGCACCGCAAGCGTCACGGGGGCTTCGATAACGTCAACCACGTAGCCGATCAGGCAGCAGCTTCCGCCGCAACGCCGCCAAATCTTCGATCACGCCGCTGATATTCTAGAATGGCCTCAAGAACCTCTAGCCGCCGAAAATCCGGGAAAAGAGTAGGCGTGACATATATTTCGCTATAGGCGAGCTGCCACAGCAGAAAATTCGAGATGCGGAATTCGCCGCTGGTCCTGATCATGAGATCGACCTCGGGCAATTCGCTGGTATACAGGTGCCGAGATATGTCGTCTTCGTTTATCCCGGTAGGGGGCGCGTCGCCGGCAAGCTTTTCCGCGACCGCAAGGCGGCAGGCATCGACGATCTCCGCCCGCCCGCCGTAATTCAGCGCGACGCTCATCACCATACCGGTGTTCGCTCCAGTTACGTCCATGGCCCGAGCGATCTCTTTTTGTACATCGTCTGAAAGGCCATCGATCCGGCCGATGGCCTGGAATCGGATATTATGCTCATGGACTTCCTTTAGGTCGCTGCGAATATAGCGCTTGAGCATCGACATCAGCCCTTTGATCTCGGTGCGGGGCCGCTTCCAATTCTCAGTCGAAAAGGCATATAGCGTCACCGCTTTGATACCGAGCCTGGTTGAGGTGTCAATGATCGCCCTGACGGATTCGGCGCCGGCGCGATGGCCGAATATTCGCGGTTTGCCACGGAGCTTTGCCCATCGGCCGTTGCCGTCCATTATGACGGCGACGTGTCGAGGCAGCCGGCCCGGGTCGATCGCGGCAAGCAATTTCGCCTCGCTGGAAGCCGGCTTGATGATTCCCGCAAAATTCTCGTGCATCAGATTTTCCGGCCGCGGATAAACGCAGATGACGCAGATCTGTCCACGGAAAAAAATCGTTTTATCCGCGTTCTGTGCATAAATCTGCGGCTAAGGTCTTCTTTTTTCTACCCTCACAATGGCGTCGCGGTTGATCGGGCCGTAGACGTGGGGATAGATCTCGGAGTTTGTGGACGGCTCCTTTATCATCCGCGACATCAGACGGTCACTTTCGATCTCAAGTATGACGACTTCCTCCCGGCCCTTGTAATAGCGTGCGATCACGTCGTCCAGTTGCGCAGCAAAACTACAGTGGATAAAGCCCTCGGTCTCAAGGGTTTGGTGCCTGTAAAGACCCGTGTCGAATGCGGCCCAGGCTTCGGGTAAAACTATGTGGTAGATCAGCATCGTCGGACCGCACGCCCACCAGATGTACTTGTTAAGAGAAAGCAGTTGGCAACTGCTCCTCGGCGTCACTCGTAATCGACTCTCAGCAGCGTCAATCCTTGCGCCGAGGCGGTTTTTCCGGCCAGATCGCGGTTCCCCGTGATGATCGCCGTTTGAATTGTATCACTATCCTTTTCCCCGCGCCCGACCTCGAGCAGGGTACCCACGATCGATCGAACCATATATCGGAGGAACCCCGTGGCGGTTATCCGGACTTCGATCATCGCGCCGCGTGCGCTTTGATCCCAACGCGATTCGACCGAAAAATCAAGCACATTCCGCAGCCGCGTTTCCCCGTCCGACTTAGCCGAGGCGAACGCCGTCCAGTCGTGCTCACCAAGAAAAAAACGGGCTGCCTCGTTCATTCTCGCTACGTCCAGGGGCCGGGATTCGTGATGAGCAAAACGGCGCCAGAACGGTGACATCACCGGGCCGTTCACGACCCGATAAAGGTATGTCTTTCGCTTTGCGGAGAAGCGGGCGTGAAAGTCGTCCGCTGCTCTTTCGGCGTTCATCACCCGAATGTCGCGCCAAAGGTTGCCGTTGATGGCCAGTTTGAGCTTCTCTGGCGTAAATCTTGCGCTCTCGAGACGCAGGTTTGCAACCTGGCCCTCGGCATGAACGCCCGCATCCGTTCGGCCTGAGCCGACGACGCCGATATCGCGATCGGCAAGCATCCCGACCACCCGTTCGAGTTCGCCCTGGATGGTCCGATCATTCTCCTGCACCTGCCAGCCGTGGAAATCGGTGCCATCGTATTGGATCAGCAGTTTATAGTTCATCTGGGGTACAGGAGCCTAAAGCGCTCGCAGCATACGACCGAGTTTTCGTCAAAGCTAAAACCAAGACGTTCAGCCTCGAGGGTAAAGCATTCCCGGTGCACTCGCTGCCAGTATTCGAGTGATCGATCGCCCTCGCCTTCCTGGGCGGCAAATACAGGATCAACGTCCCTGAACGCCATATGCCGCATCTCGGTTGTCTGAACTACGCACATCGGCTCCCCGTAGTAATCGGTCACAACGCTGTAACCATTATGGATCGGCGCCTCGTCCGGCTTTCGCAGGTTGGTCTCCGCAAGACTCGCGGTTGCCGTCTTCTTACCTTGGAGAACGAGCGCGGCGAGCTCCTCGGCCAGCTCGGGCGTGTGGCCGAAATACCAGACCTGATAGGGCTCGTCGAGCTCGACAGCGTCTGTCGAGCTGCAAAACTCGGCCCAGAATTCCCCAGCCTTTCGCGCAATCGCCATACGGATACTATTTGAGCAAAAAGTCTATTGCCGCCGCAAACCACTTGGGCGCCCGCTGATCCATTCGCAAGTAGAGCGCCGGTTCGATCAGTTCCAATTCCATCAGGCATAACTCATCCGACGCATCCCGTACGAGGTCTATGCGAGCATAAAGGAGGGTACGGATAGCGTTGACGGCCCTGCTGCCGGCCTCGCGCAATCTTTCATACGGCTCGATCGCGGTAATAATGCCGCCGTGTTCCTCCTGAACCCGGAAGTCGTTGGTTTTAGGCGATTTATTTATAGCGTGGCTGAATTCGCCGTTAAAGTAGAACAGCGAGTATTCGCCCTCGCCTAGGATATTCGCCATAAACGGCTGGACCATGAAGGGGCGTTCCGAAAACACACGCTCAAGCGAAGGGTCGTAGGCCGAAAGCCTGTAGGTGTGCGCGGCGGTGGCGCTGACGGTCGGTTTGACTATCAATTCAGAGGTGTCGAGTTCTGTTACCCAACGGTCGAATTCGACCGCCGAATACTGTGCGTCCCAAATAGTCGGCACTATCCTTAACCCGCGTGCACTCATTTCGCGCAGGTAACGTTTATCCAGATTCCACCTGACGATCTCCAGCGGATTCTCAAGCCGCGTCCGGCGTTCGATATCGGCGAGCACATCGAGGAATTCTGTCGCCGAAGTTTGATAGTCCCACGGCGTTCGAATGATCACCGCCTCGAATTCGCCCCAGTCTCGCTCCCGCTGTCGCCAAGACAGGGTCGAGACCTGCCACCCCAATTCGCTGAGTGGCACGATCGCAAGTTCGTCGTCGGCGACATACGAACCGAGGTCGTCCATCGAGAGAAAACAGAGCCGTCTCATCCTCAAACCGGCACGATCCGGCTTCCGGGCTTGGATGCCGGCAGGCCGCGAGCGCACATCGGGCAGTCTACCGGTTCGTAAGCGGGTACGTCCAACTCTACAAGCGCGATACGCGGCACGCCGACATCAGCCGTCCCATTCGAGCGGTCTACGATGGATGCTGCGGCGACGACGGCAGCTCCATTTTTTTGAAGAGCGGCAATACACTCGCGCGTCGATCCGCCGGTGGTAATTACGTCCTCGACGACCAGTATTCGTTCACCAGCCTTGATCGTAAATCCGCGCCGCAAGGTCATTTCGCCATTTTGGCGTTCGGTCCAGATAAAACTCTTTTGCAAGGCGTGAGCGACCGCGAACCCGATAATCAGAGCGCCGATAGCTGGCGAGGCAACGGTGTCAAAGCCTGCGCCGGCGACACGATCCGCGATCTCGGCACCAAACTTCGCTGCATCGGACGATTCTTGCAAGGCTAGAGCACATTGAAGATATGCGGATGAATGCATGCCGCTCGAGAGCACAAAATGGCCGCTCAAGAGGGCATTCGTATCGCGGAAATGCTGGAGTATCTCGTCCGGGGTCAAGGTGTGTGTTTACTACCCGCAGGTTAACGGCTAAACTCTTTTAGTGAATTCGTATCCTAACCTAATTTCAGAGTCATTGCTAATAAACGAAACCGTATCGCTGCTTCGTTCATTTGGCGGGCAGGCATCGGCTGTTAATGTGGTGGACTTTGTGATGAAGATCCGGAGGCCAGACCCTTATTTAGCCAGGCTGCTGGTTGCCGACCTGATCGAACGCGACCCTCGGCTCAGGCTCAACGGTGAAACGGTTGAGCTCGTCGATGACGCTTTTTATTCGCGTGACTTGGCCGAGACGGGCTTTGTCGTGTTCGATCTCGAGACGACCGGCGTGCGGACCCCGATGGCGCGCATAACCGAGATCGGTGCCTATCGCGTCCGTGGCGGCCATGTTGCCGACAAATTTGAAACCCTTGTCAATCCTCAAACGCCTATACCCCCGTTCATCGTTCAGTTGACAGGCATAAGCGACGACATGGTCCGCTCGGCGCCGCTATTCGCCGACATTGCTCACGACTTTTTAGATTTTATTGGCGACTCAGTGCTTGTCGCTCACAATTCCGGTTTTGACATGCGGTTTCTCAATTGCGAGATCGGGCGTGTATTTAATGGCTATCGGATGGCGAACCCCTGCCTCTGCACCGTGCTGTTGTCGCGCAGATTGCTGCCAGACATCGCGAACCACAAACTCAAGACCGTAGCCGAACATTACTCGATCGACCTGACAAATCATCATCGTGCGGCTGCCGATGCCTACGCGAC
>DATLNN010000327.1:0-3161 GCA_035536695.1 Pyrinomonadaceae bacterium
AAGCTCGTTCTGCTTATGGCGGTTGCGTTCGCTCTCATGTCGATCGCCGTACCGGTAAAGCCGCACATAGTGCCGGAGCTGAATTTTCCATGGAGTGTGGTCTGGAGTGTCGGCACCGTGATCGGGTTTACGTTTGCGCCGGTCATTTTCCATCTACACCTGCTGTTCCCGGAGCCAAGCTCTTTTGTCCGGCGGTTTCCAGCCATTGAGTGGCTGCTCTATCTGCCCTGGCTGTTCTTCCTTCTGCCGATCGCTGCGGCATGGCAGCTTTCACTTAACGATTATTCCTTCTTCGACCCGTCACTCGATCGTCCTATTTTCAGCCAACTGCTCTACGCGACGCATACGGCCTATTTGCTCGGGGCCATGGCGATGGTGGCGGTCAATTATTTTTCAGCCGATTCGACCGGAAAGCGAAGGATCAGGTTTTATACCGCAGGTGCGACGGTGTCAGTTGTGCCGCATTTGACCGATAAGCTAGCGCGTCCCATCGAGTATGCTTTCAATTTACGATTGATCGAGGATGACGGGTTTCGATATCTTGTGGTACTCGCACCTGCGATCTTCTTGCCGATTTCGCTGGCCTATGCGATCACTCGTCACAAAGTTATACCGGTTTCGTTCGTGATCCGACGCGGATTGCAGTATTTGCTCGCGAAAAATGCCCTTCGACTTCTGCTTTTGCTGCCGATAGTTGCGATTTTGTGGAACCTCGCCTCCAATCCCGGTAGCACTCTTGCTGAAATTATTCTAAATAACTCGCTCGGTTTCTATTTCTCTCTTCTTTTGGCCGCCGCCCTTTTCGCATTCACTCGATTTGGCCTGGCCGGCTGGGTCGACCGCAAATTCTTCCGGCGTCAGTACGACAAGGAGCAAATTCTTCACGAACTTGGAGCTGAGATACAGGAGGTCGATTCAGTTTCGTCACTCTCGCGGCTCGTCACGTCAAAGATAGACGAGGCCCTACATCCGCTGAGCATTCACCTGTTCTTTCGCGACAATGATGCGGATGCCGATTTCTCGCTCGGTGATCCCTTGACGTGGGCGAACGGCGCCGATATGAAGATCGATTCGGATTCGCCCGTTCTTCGGGTTCTCGCCTCCGAACGCCGTGCGATCGATCTCACGCAGGCGGTGGACGGCCTGCCGGCGACCGAAGAGCGTTGGCTCCGGTTCCTTGGGGCAAGTCTGCTGGTGCCCATGCACGGTACTAATGGAAAGCTCAGGGGCCTGCTGGCCTTGGGCGAGAAACGTTCCGAGATCCCGTACACGAGCAGCGATAAGACTCTGCTAACATTGCTGGCTACTCAAATCTCGCTGATCCACGAAAATCTGAAGCTGAAGGATCGCGTCATCACAGACGCGCGGATCAGATCGGAGGTGCTTTCTCGCGTCGACGCTTCGAGTCTCAATCTTCTCCGGGAGTGCCCAAAGTGCGGCCGATGTTACGACCGCGAAGCCGAAACCTGCGTGGACGACCGTTCTGAACTGACGTTTACAATGGCGGTCGAGAGGACGATCGAAAACCGCTACCGACTCGAACGCCTTATCGGCAAGGGCGCAATGGGGGCGGTTTACGAGGCAACGGATAAACGCATCAATCGGCGCATCGCCGTCAAGATCTTAAGCGCGGCGAGCTTTGGCAACCGCGAGGCGCTGCGGCGATTTCAACGCGAGGCCCAGACGGCCGGGCGCGTCCGTCATCCAAATGTAGTTACCATATTCGACTATGGGGTTTTGTCGACCGAAGGAGCATTCCTCGCCATGGAGCTCGTGGCCGGCGAAAGTCTCAGGCAAATTCTCGATGACAGGAAAACGCTGGCCGACACGACAGTCGTAGCGTGGTTCGCTCAGGTCCTGGACGGCATCAAAGCCGCCCATGCCGCCGGCATCGTCCATCGCGATCTCAAACCAGCCAACATCGTGGTCAGCGAATTTGAGGGAGGGGACACGCGACTCTCGATCCTCGATTTTGGCCTGGCGCGCGAACAGGAGGTCGGCGAAAGCGTCACCGTACCGGGAACTATTCTCGGCACCTTCGGCTACATGGCACCGGAACAGCTTCGCGGTGAGCAGGCGGATGAGAGGAGCGACCTGTTTGCTATTGGCGTGATGATATACGAGGCCGTCCACGGCAACCGCCCATTTCAGGGCACAACGTTTCACGACCTAATGCGTTCCATGGTAGAGGAATCCGTTTTCTATCAAAACCGGAGATGGGCGGCCTTCTTCACCCGGGCCCTGGCTCTCGATCCCGAGCGGCGTTACAGAACCGCGGACAAGATGAAAGAGGCGTTGCTGATAAACGGCTGACCGCCGATGTGCCGTCGCCGAAAATGGTCTTCACAACCTACGGCGAACCCCAGGCCGCCCCGCCATGGCGGGGAATACCGGAAGCACTTTAAGTGGAATGTGATTGGCCCGAATATGAGCATTGATCCGTCTTATATCCGCGGAAGCTTTTCACCTCTGCGACGACAAAAACGCGGAGGCCTGATCTTATTCTCTGGTCCAATTAATGATGTCCAGACCGCTGATGCGGGAGAAATCGGTCACGTTATTGGTTATCAGGGTCAATTCGTTGATGATGGCGGTGCCTGCGATAAGCACGTCGTTATGGCTGACAATTTGCCCGTTCGTTCGTAACTCGGTGTGTATCTCGACCGACTTTTTTGCGATCTCGTTGGTTAGAGGCAGGACTTCGTTAAGAGTGACGAACCTTTCAAATGTCGTCATCTGATTTCTCGAATTCTTGAAATACAAACCGTTGAGGACTTCGTAATATGTAATTACGCTCATGGATACAAAACCGTATTCTTGCAAACACTCGTCGACCCTGACCATCACGTCAGAGTTGCGGCGAAAAAAGTAAGAGATCGTTTCCGTATCGACAATGACAGGTTTCATCATAGTCTGACCTCGAGATCGAACATTTCGCCGCGGGTCCGTTTAGCCTCTGCGAGATATTCCTGAAAGTCTTCTTCGGACATGGCGCTCCAACTTCCGGCGAGGGCCATTATCGCTTCGCGCTGACCGATCGGAGTCTGCTTTTGGCCGCCGCCCCGATTCGGCCCTTTAGTTCGGCGGCTCCTAGGTGCTTCCATTCCAAGTCGCTGAATCTTTACCAAGTCCATCTTCGCCAGATCATCCAGCAGCTTCTT
>DATLNN010000328.1:0-9985 GCA_035536695.1 Pyrinomonadaceae bacterium
CCTGATCTGACGCGTATTAGCGTCAGGATAACGCTGAGGAGGGTCAGGAGAAATATGGTCGAATAGCTGGGATAGTACTGCGGCACGTGGACCAAAGCGAACAGGAACGTAACGAGCAGGAATGCGGCCGTTACCCCAAACGTGCGTTGGAAGGCCGAATAGAGAATACCGCGATAGACTATCTCCTCTGCTATCGGCGCGGTAAAGGTGGCAAGAAAAGCCACAATGTAAACCGCGGCCCGCGAGCTTCGAAGGATGCGGATCAACTCATTTTCCTGTTCCGGAAAAAACCACCCAACGACCGCAGCAACCGCAAAGAATCCGCCTAGTATGAGGGGATAGTGCCACCAGCGAAATCCGCCTTTTTCAAGGCCGACCGTGTCGCGAACGGCATAGCGCCGCCCTCTGGTCACCACGAGCCACGCGAGAACCAGCGTAAGAATATGCGCGGGAATTATAGCGGCCATTTGAAGGAAAACGGATGTGGGATCCGTTTTAGCATATTCCACGATCTCTTCGGGCCGGGTGATAGGCGGTGTCCGCGTCAGCAGATAAGGAAACAGAAAGAGGCTGGGGATCACCAGAACGAACAGCACACTCACCACCCACACACCGAACGCCGTTGGGCTCGTCCAGGGCGGATTGTTCGGGGACGGAAAGAGGACCGACCGTTCCGGCTCGGCACGAGTTGGCAGCGATGAGTATAAATCGTCCTTGTTGATTTCCTGCACGAGAGAAAAGTGTAGCCAATGGCCGGTACACTTCCAAGTTCGTGTTCCAGTATCTTGCTTTTCCCGCGGCGACCATATAACCTAAAATCCCGTGGAGCAACACGGTGAAAAACCCGTAAATAATGTCGTCGCAATTATTCCCGCCCGCTATGAGTCCGTGCGGCTGCCTGGGAAAATGCTGTTTGAGATCGACGCTAAGCCATTGATCCTGCATACGTTACGTCGAACTGCGGCGAGTCGGCTTGTCGATCGTGTGGTCGTTGCGACCGACGATACCCGGATATACGACGCAGTGGTAGCGGGCGGCGGCGAGGCCGTGATGACGTCGGACGGCCATGCGTCCGGAAGCGACCGTATCGCGGAGGTGGCCGCAAACATGCCCGACGCTTCGATAATAGTTAACGTGCAGGGCGACGAACCGATGATCTCGCCGGAGACTATCGACCGGGCCGTCGAAGCTTTGCTATGGGACAGCCAAGCCGATATGTCTACGACGTTTGAGCCGATCTCAAGCGTTCACGGTGAGCTTTTGAATGGGAATGTGGTAAAGGTCCTGATCGATGACAACGGATACGCGAGGCATTTTTCGCGCTCGCCTATGCCTTTTCCGCGCGAAGCGTCGTTGAGATATGGAGGCGACCCGGGTCGGGCCCTGGAAGCCGAGCCCGACCTGATCTCGCTGTTTCGTAAGCACACGGGACTATATGCCTATCGGCGAGAATACTTACTGAAATTCACCAGGCTGCCGCAGACCAGCCTTGAAAAGATCGAATCTCTGGAGCAGCTGCGGGCGCTCGAAGATGGGGCTAAGATACGCGCGGTTGAGGCCGCCGGACCATCGATCGGTGTCGACACCCCGCAGGACTTTCGCCGCGTAAAAGACCTTATCGAATGCGGCATTGATTTTCGGCGAGCCACTCACAGCGACATGCCCCATGTGGCCCGCGTTCACGTAGATTCGTGGCAGCGGTCATTTGCCGGCATCGCACCGGATAAATTCCTGAACGATATGTCGGTTGAAAAGCGGCTCGAATCCTATGCCGGCCGGGCGTCCGAATGTGGATATACGATGATCGTCGCCGATCATCCGGATGCGGGTATCGTCGGCTTTGGCGATTTTGGCCCGCCCTCGTTGCCTTTCGACTTCGATCGCCAGATATACTCCTTTTATTTCTTGCCGGAGTTTCAGCGGCGAGGCTTAGGCGAGCGGCTGTTCCGCCGGTGTGTCGCCGAAATGATGGACGATGGTACCGGTTCGTTGTGCCTGGATTCACTTGAGGTAAGTCCCTACCGGCGGTTTTATGAGAAAATGGGCGCTAGGATAGTGGGCCGTGACAGTCACAAGCTCGGCGATCAGGATTTTGAGACGGTTATCTACGGCTGGGATGACATAGGCAAGATATGAGCGATTGGATCGGGTTAGCGTTTCTCTTGCTGCTTGTCGTCGGTGCTCTGGTCGGCATTAAGGTGCTGGCGAACCCCAAAAAACGTACCGCCGACGATTTTGAGAGAGGAGCGGCCGAAAATACCACGATGACCGGGGCCCTGCTCAACGCACTCCACGACGTTACAGACCCCGGCGCTGCGAGAGCAAAGGAAGTGCGAATGCAGATGAAAGACGGAACATTTAGGAAGAAGAAGCGCGAAGGAAAGGCAGGCGCGCAAGAATGACGCCTTTAGGCGTTATTCCCAGGGCGGGGAAAACGCCTAAAGGCGTCACTCTTACTAATTATCATGACCAAATATATTTTCGTGACCGGCGGTGTCGTTTCAAGTTTGGGAAAAGGGCTTGCGGCTAGCTCGATCGGCTGTTTGCTCGAGACACGTGGCCTAAGCGTACAGATGATAAAGCTGGACCCATATATAAATGTCGATCCGGGCACGATGTCGCCGTTCCAGCACGGCGAGGTCTTTGTCACAGACGACGGGGCTGAGACGGACCTCGACCTTGGCCATTACGAGCGGTTTACCAGTGCAAAACTCTCGCAGGCTAACAACTGGACGAGCGGCCGCATTTACCTTTCCGTTATCGAAAAGGAACGACGTGGCGATTACCTGGGCAAGACGATACAGGTCATTCCGCACATCACGGACGAGATCAAGGCCGCTGTTCGCAAGGTAGCGGAGATACACTCGCCGGACATCCTGATCGTCGAGATCGGCGGGACGGTGGGCGATATCGAATCTCTGCCTTTCATGGAGGCTATCAGGCAGATGGGCAACGAAGAGGGCCGCAACAATGCGATCTTTATACATGTCACGCTTGTACCGTACATCGCGGCGGCGGGTGAATTGAAGACAAAACCTACGCAGCATAGCGTGCGTGAGCTTCGCGAGATCGGTATATCGCCCGACATATTATTATGCCGCTCGGACCGTCCGCTGCCGGCAGACCTTCGCAGAAAGATCGCCCTATTCTGCAACGTACAGGAGAATGCCGTCATTTCGGCGCTCGATGTCCCGTCGATATATGAGGTTCCGCTTGCCTTTCATGAGCAGAGCCTGGACGAATTGATCGTCGCTAATCTTCACCTTAAGGACGAATTCCCCACGTCCGATCTCAGGCGGTGGCGCAAGCTTGTTGCCACAATAAAGGATCCGACCGGCGGTACCGTGCGGGTTGCCATCGTCGGCAAATACGTGGAACTCGAAGATTCGTATAAATCGCTACGCGAAGCGCTCACCCACGCCGGCGTCGCCAACAACCTCCGCGTAAAGGTCGAGTGGATCGAGTCGGAAAGGCTCATGAAGGACGACTACGAAAATGAGCTACAGGATTTCGACGCCATTTTGGTCCCTGGCGGGTTTGGCAAGCGTGGAATCGGCGGCATGCTTCGCGCGATCAGATACGCCCGAAAATCAGGCACGCCGTATTTCGGCATTTGTCTCGGCATGCAGACAGCTTGTATTGAATTCGCGCGGAACGTTTGCGGCCTGCGCGACGCCGATTCGACTGAGTTTAGCGAAGAAACCCCTTTTCCGATCATCTTCAAACTCCGTGACCTGGTCGATGTAGAGCAGTACGGCGGAACGATGCGTCTGGGCGAATGGAAGTGCGAGCTAAAAGAAGGGTCGCTTGCCCGCGACGTCTATCATGACCAGCCCGAGATCGGCGAACGGCACCGGCACAGGTATGAGTTCAACCCCGAGTTTCGCCCGGTGCTCGAGCGGGAAGGCATGGTTTTTAGCGGCGTTTCGCCGGACGGCAAGTTCGTTGAGATGGTCGAGCTGCCGCGCTCGACGCACCCTTATTTCATCGCGTGCCAGTTTCATCCAGAGTATAAATCCAAACCGCTTGCGGCACATCCGCTATTTGTTTCGTTTGTAGAAGCAGCGTGGACCAATCGCCTGCGAAGCGAGAACCTGGAGCACGACGTGACCAGTGACAGGCATGTGGAGATGCCCGAACATGTAGAGATCGGTTCCGAGGAGTAATTCGCCCGCACCGGCCTGATCGGTTACGATCGCCTATGCAGTCTTTTCAAGTTGGAAATATCACGTTGGGCGATGGACGGCTTGCGTTCCTTCTGGGCCCTTGCGTTGTCGAGTCCGCTCAGCACGCGCTCTTTATGGCGCACGAGATAAGCGACATATGTCGACATGTGGGCGTCGATGTCGTTTATAAGTCCTCATTTGATAAGGCCAATCGCAGTTCGATCGAGAGTTTCCGCGGCGAAGGGATGGAATTTGGGCTTGAGGTCCTGGCCCAGGTCAAGGCGGAGGTCGGCGTACCCGTGATCACCGACATTCACGAGCCGTGGCAGGTTGAGAAAGCGGCCGCGGTGGCGGATATTTTGCAGATCCCGGCGTTTCTTTGTCGCCAGACAGACCTCTTGGTCGCCGCCGGCCGGTCGGGGAAAGCCGTAAATGTCAAAAAAGGCCAGTTTCTCTCTCCATGGGACGCAAAGAACATAGTTGAAAAGCTGCAAGGCGCGGGCTGTGAGAAGATCCTGCTGACCGAGCGAGGAGCTAGTTTTGGGTACAACAACCTAGTGGTGGACCTTCGTTCATTGCCCGTAATGCGCTCGTTCGGAGTGCCCGTCGTTTTTGACGTGACGCATTCGCTCCAACTTCCCGGCGGGCTTGGAAAGGCAACGGGCGGGCAGTCGGAATACATCGAAAACTTTGCCCGGGCGGGTGTCGCGTGCGGCGTGGACGCAATCTTTATGGAGGTCCACGACGATCCGGCAAAAGCCCCCAGCGACGGGCCGAATCAGCTGCCGCTGTCGCGACTCGAAAAATTGCTCGTCAAACTTAAACAGATACACGACCTTGTCGGAGAGAGTTGAATCACGAAGGCCCCGGAGACTTGAGACAATGAAAATAATTGGTTTGGCCGCATTCGTGATTTTAACGTTTCAGCTCACCTCATATAGCCAGGCCGGAAGTGCGGCTGCGACATGGCAGGTTCAGAAATATGATCTGGATGTTACGCTGCCGCAGGAGGCATCGAGGGTCGTCACGGTACGCGCTCTGCTGTCGGTTAAGAACATCTCGGGCAAGCCCGCATCGACGCTGACCCTACGCATCGCACCGTCGGCGGAAGTGACTGCAGTCAGGATCAACGAAGGAACCGCCGATTTTACAAAGAACGAGGAAAAAATAAACGCGGCGACAAATTTGCAGCGCGTCGCGGTTCGCTTCGCCTCAATGGCGCCTGACGCGGTCGTCAGCGCGGCGATCGACTATAAGTTGACTCTCAAAGACAACTCCGCGTTGAGCGCCGTATCGCCTACGGCCGCGCAGCTGCTGCCTCTCTCTTTCTGGTATCCGACGCCAAACAGCTGGTTTTTCGCGCGCGGGGCTGACACAGCTCCTGTCCGCCTGAAGGTTAACGCCCCGGCGGGCCAGACCGTTGTGGCGCCGGGGACTGATACCGCCGGAGTATTTGACCAGAAACTGCTTGGCCAGCCCTTTTTTCTGGCCGGTAACTGGGACGTTTTGAACCAGAACGGCATCGCCGTCTATACACCCAAAGGGTCGGCGGGTGCTGAAAAGCGGGCCGCCGAACTCGCAGCATTGTTCTCTGACGCGAAGAGTTTCGCCGCCGGTATTCTGGGAAAGGCCCCGGAGGTTCCATTGCGAATTGTAGCCAGTCGCCGCGGGGCGGGGTTCAGCAGCGGTGGAATGGTCGTTGTCGATGAGGCAGTGTTTAGACGCTCGAAGATCGATTCGTTGACGGCAATGAATATTGCCGAGGCGGCGGCTAAGCTCTGGCTCAGTAATGCGGTCGCCGTTAAAGGCGATGGTCACGGCGTCATCAGCGAGGGCCTCTCGCGTTACATCGCAACGCAGTTCATCGAGAGCAAATTTGGCAAGGACGTGGCCGATGTCGAGCGGCTGAGGCAACGCAACGCATACGCCGCAGTGTCGAGACGGGACCAGCCGATGGCAACCGTCGCGCCGATCGAAGATTTCTATTACACGGAGGTGGCCAACAAGGGAGCTATGGCCTGGCGGCTGCTTGCAAAGCGCATCGGAGCGGCGGAATTCGCAAAGACCCTGCAGGCGAACATGCAGGACGCGGATCTCAACGTCGCCGAGCTGCGGGCAGCCTTTTCCGCGAACAAGGAGTTGCTCGATTACCTCTTCGACCAGGTCACCGACATGAATCTGCTGGTTGGGCTGCCGCAAGCCGGAAGTGCGGAAACTAAAGTGGCGTTGCGGAATTTGGGCGCCACAGATGTTGCAGTCGATATCGCGGCGACCACGGCGAACGGCGAAAGACTCGTAACTCCGGCGACGATCAAAGCGACAAATCTTGGAGAGGTCGTGTTCCGAACGCCGCAGAAGATCGTTCGAGTGGAGGTGGACGTCGACAAGCTCTACCCGCAGACCGACTATTCGGATGACATTGCCCCTAGGGAGACGACCGACAGCGATCCACTTCTTGCGGCCAAACGGCCGTTTGACAAGCAGGAATATATTAAAGCCGAGGCGACCTCCAGAATGCTGCTTCGCGACTATCCGCGCCTTGACGATGTGCGCATTCTGCTAGGCCGCTCGCTCCTCGCGCAGAATAAGCTCGCCGAGGCAGAGAGAGAATTTCGTGCCGTGCTCGATGAAAAACTGCCGACCGCTCGTAGCCTGGCGTGGGCAAATGTTGGCCTGGCCGAATCTGCGGCCCGAGCGAACCAAAATGAGGCTGCACTGCAGTTTGCCGAGACCGCAATTAGGACGGATGCGGAATACGGTGCCAGCCTTGCCGCTCGGAACCTGCGCAGCCGTCTGGGCCAAACTCCGGCCGTTGACGCCGCCGTCCGGACCTTCTTTGCCGATTTCGACAAGGCCGCCGCCTCGAACCGCAAAGCGGACCTCGACGCGCTTGTAATGCCCGGCGAAGTCACTCGATTTGCGAGTGGCGTCTCAGGCTCGACTGAGACTTGGCAGACCCAGATCCGCCACGTCGACCGGATCGACGCAAACACATTGCTTGTCGAGGCGAACATGACCGTCAAACTGCTCACTAAAGAGACCGAAACCGGTATTGCCGTATATCGATTGACAAGGGCAGGAACCGGATGGAAACTAAGCGCGGTCGAGATGTTTGAAGTGCGGTAACACTTAGGCCTTTGGACGGTTGCCTCAAAGAACTCTATCGAAGATCGTCTAAAAAATATCACCTTCCTGCTAATGGATTGCGACGGTGTCCTAACGGACGGCCGTCTTTATTTTTCCGAGACAGGCGAGGCGTTAAAGGTTTTCGACGTGCGTGACGGCTATGGTTTGACCCTCTGGCACAAGGCCGGTTTCCGGTCCGGCATTATCTCGGGCCGAAAATCGCCTATCGTCGAAAAGCGCGCTCGGGACCTCGGTATCGAGTTTGTCTGGCAGGGACGCGAAGACAAGGCAGCGGCTCTTGACGAACTGCTCGCAGCGTCTAACGTCTCCACTGACGAGATCGCATTCATTGCCGACGACACGATCGATCTCCCGCTCTTTCCAAAGGTCGGCCTCACGGTCGCCGTCGCTGACGCCCACAAAGAAGTCCCGGCCAGGGCCCACTACACTACGAAAGCGAACGGCGGACACGGTGCCGTCAGGGAATTGATCGATCTATTGCTTGACGCCAAGAAAAAATAGCGCATGGCGCCTATTTCATGCTAAGATTCCTGCGAAAAGCGGGTGTAACTCAATGGTAGAGTGTCAGCTTCCCAAGCTGAAAGTTGCGAGTTCGAGCCTCGTCACCCGCTCCACTCTTACCGATCATGATCTTCCTGGATGAAGGTTCGCGATATACTTAAACTGCTCGCAGACGACGGTTGGTATTTGGTCCTAGTCGAGGGAAGTCATCGCCAGTTTAAGCATCCAGCCAAGAAAGGTCGCGTGACGGTTCCGGGAAAGCCAGGGCACGAGTTGCCGATCGGCACACTAAACAGTATTTTTCGCCAGGCCGGATTGAGGAATAGAAAGTAAGAATGCGATACGCAATAGTCATAGAAAAGGCGGAAAACAATTACGCCGCATACGTCCCGGATTTGCTCGGCTGTGTCGCGACCGGAGAAACGATCGAAGAAACCGAACGAGAGATCACGGAAGCGATCAAGATTCATCTTCGCGGAATGCGCGAAGACGGATTGCCGATTCCGCGGCCGAGCGTTCAGGTCGAGTACATAGATCTTGCGGCTTAATTAGTGTCGTTACACCAGAGGTAGAGTGTGACCCGCAAGCTGAAAGCTGCAGGTTAAAGCGTCGTCGTCAAATCGTGTTGGACAACATTTTTTCTACCCGCAAGTAATAAGTCCAAAAACTTCGCCATCCATGCCAGTACATCGCGATGCCGAAGGCCGCAAGGAATTAGTGCTCGTTGGTCAACATTTTTCTATCCACACTGCCGGCCGAGTGTCGGGGCTCCGGACACGACGATAGAGTCACAATGTTTAGGAACATCTCACTGAAAGCCCTAATTCCTTTGATTTTTCTCGCTGCTAATTCTTTCGGCCAGCAGCTTATGCCGTATGTTGACGGCCGCGTCACTTCGGTCATTGACGGTGATACGCTCATTATCACGACCTCTGGCGGTAAAGAAGTTCGGCTTCGCCTTCAGGGGGTGAACGCCCCGGAGAGGGAGCAACCCTTCGGGCCCGAAGCCCGCCAGAGATTGGTCGCCAAGGTTTTAAATAAGGATGTGCGGGCCGAGTTCACTAAGGTCGATAATCTTAAGCGTGTTCTGGCCAAAGTGATCTTTGATGGTACCGATATCGGTGAAGAACAGCTGAGAGACGGCTTTGGTTGGTATTACACTCACTTTGCTAATGAACTGAGCGACGAGGATCGCGACACCTACAAGCAGGCTGTGAATGAAGCGAAAACCGCCGGCAAAGGACTCTGGTCCGACAAATCGCCCGTCTCACCTCTGAGCTTTCGGACAGCCAACAAGATCGACGAATCGCGCGACATGATCGTTGGTGCCGGCGCAGCCGAAACCTATCAAATCATCGGCAGTCGAAGGACCGGGTATTATTACAGGCCGACCTGTACCGGATACAAGGGAGTTCCGAAAAAGGACCGCGTAACCTTCCCCGATGAACCGGCCGCAATCAGTGGCCGATATAAACTCGCCAGGGGTTGCTAGTTGTGGGATTGTCATCGGGCGGGTCGCTGCTTCATCACGCCTCTCAGGGGCGTAATCTAATCGCGCAAAATAATTTTTGTGGCGGACAACTCAGCCGGATAACGTTTCATCATAATCGGCTCGACTGAAAACGAGCATGGTTTTTTGAAATGATCTTCTCCTTCGCTTGACAATGTCGGGTTAGATGTAGAAAATCATAAATTGCCCCGGGAAACGGAATGTTTTTGGGCTTTGAAAAAAAGTCTTCAAGAAAGCCGGTTTCGGGGTTGACATGCAGAATGCGTTCTGTATAATCAGTAGTTTCGCCTCTGGAGAAGTTTTTAGGAGAGCGAAGTAAAAGAAGTTGATATTTGAAAACTGAATATGCGTGTCCATGTGTTAATTCGTATGAACAACAAAAAGTCCAACGGGCCCTTAAAAGCTCGGTTGGCAGATTGGTAGATCTTCGGATTTATTAATCCCATTATGAGACAGAAATCAACGAGAGTTTGATCCTGGCTCAGAATCAACGCTGGCGGCGTGCCTCAGACATGCAAGTCGAACGATTAAAGCTCCCTTCGGGGAGTGTATAGAGTGGCGCACGGGTGAGTAACACGTAAGTAATCTACCTTCGAGTGGGGAATAACCCGGGGAAACCCGAGCTAATACCGCATAATGCAGCGGCACCGCAAGGTGACAG
>DATLNN010000329.1:0-3164 GCA_035536695.1 Pyrinomonadaceae bacterium
TCCGGTCGCGATGAGAATGCGCTGAAATGTATCGCCAAGTACCGAATTACGAACGTGGCCGATGTGAGCGGCCTTGTTCGGATTGACTGAGGTATGCTCGACGCAAACCTTTCTAGCATCAGGCGACCTACTCAAGCGCAATTTTCGCAGCGGCTCGGCGTCCGAATTGTCGCGCAGAAGGCGAGCGCGGTCGAAAAAAACGTTGAGATATCCGGCTCCGGCGACCTCAACGCGAGAAATAGGATCAAGGACCTCGACGGCCGCCTTAACGCCCTCCGCCAACTCGCGCGGGTTCTTTTTGATCCCGGATGCTTGCTTGATCTTTTTAGCGATCTCAAAGGCGACCGGAAAGGCGACGTCGCCAAAATCCGGGTTCGGCGGCGTTTCGGTCACAATTTGATCAAGTTCGATGCCGAACTGGTCCAAGGCGGCGGATAATATTGCCGCACGGAGGGCCTCATGAATTTCGGTGACAGTCATTGGCAGCTCTTGCTATCGGGAAATAAACGGCAATTATAGATGTTCGGCCACGACTTTGGCAACGGGTGAATAGTGTCCGTGGCTTTTGATTTGAAGGCAAAACGGCTAAAATCATAGACTTACGATACTCACGATGGAGAGCCCGAGGATGAAGGAGATCGATCTGAAAAAAATCGCCGATGGCGTCAGAATGATGCTCGAGGGCATGGGCGAAGACCCCGAACGCGACGGTTTGCTCAAGACGCCCGAACGCGTGGCCGAGTTTTATGCCGAATTGACTGAGGGAATGTGGGTCGATCCTGGCTCGCACATCGTGCCGTTGCCGGGTGATTCGCACGACGAGATGGTGATCGTGAAGGATATCTCGATCGCCTCGGTATGCGAGCATCATCTGGCCCCGTTTACCGGAAAATGCCATATCGCATACATACCGAAAGGCGGCCGTATTATCGGATTGTCCAAGCTCGCACGTATCGCGGAAGTCTTTGCACGTCGCCTGCAGGTGCAGGAGCGGCTGACTCAGGAGATAGCTCAGACGCTTTATGACAGGCTCGAGCCGATCGGGGTCATGGTTGTAATCGAGGCTGAACACACGTGTATGACCTTACGCGGCGTCAAAAAACCCGGCGCTATTACTATTACATCAGCCGTTCTGGGTGGTTTTCGTAAGGATCCGCGAACGCGGGCAGAAGCTATGTCGCTGATCAAAGGTTAGAATTTATGCAAAAAAGCGTTTGTCTTATACTTCTGGTCGCCGTTTTCACCTGGGTCGGGGCCGGTCAGGACCTAACAGCCAGTTTTGATGAGGCCAAAATGCGCGAACGCGTCAAACGTCTTGCCGCTGACGACTTCGAGGGTCGCGGTCCGGGAACCGCCGGTGGCCAGCGTGCCGCCCAATACATCGCAGATCAGTTTAAGTTAGGCGGCGTAAAACCGGCAAATAAAGGAAGTTACTTTCAGAACGTCAAGCTTGTCGGGGTTAAAGCTGATCCAAACACAAAATTGATGGCCGGCAAGGATGCAGTCGATTCGTACCAGTTCGGTCGTGATTTCGTCGCGACGACGGGCGCCCAAACAGCGAACATATCGGTCTCAGCTGACCTTGTTTTTGTTGGCTACGGCATCGCCAGCCCGCTTTACAACTGGAATGACTACAAAGGATCGCCGGACGATTACAAGGGCAAAGTGCTGATGATGCTCGTTAACGACCCGCCGGCGACCGAGAATGAGCCTAACCTATTCGCCGGAAAAGCCCTGACCTACTACGGCCGTTGGACTTATAAGTATGAAGAGGCGGCCCGACGCGGCGCGGCCGGTGTAATTCTGGTCCACACCACCGAATCGGCTGGATACGGCTGGAATGTGGTCGAGACCTCTAACGGCAACTGGCGCTACGAAATAGCTCGCACGCCGAGCGACAAGACGCCCTTTCTCCAATTCAGGGCATGGACAACTGCTGACAGCGCAACTCGTATACTGAAGAGTTCCGGCCTCGATCTCACTGCACTCCAAGAGCAGGCTAAGGGCCGCGATTTTCGGCCAGTTAAGGCTGGATCGGTAAGCCTTAACCTTAAGAGTGAAACACAGACATTTGATTCTCCGAATGTTGCCGGGATCGTCGAGGGTAGTGATCCGAAGTTAAAGAACGAGTACGTCATTTATACAGGCCACTGGGACCATCTCGGTATCGGCAAAGCCGACGCAACCGGCGACACGATCTATAACGGGGCCTACGACAACGCGTCCGGGATCGCCGCTATTCTCGGTATCGCCGATGTTTTGGCCAAAATGCCTAGGAAACAGCGTCCAAAACGATCGTTCCTGTTCCTATTCCCGACGGCCGAAGAGCAAGGACTGCTCGGAGCCGAGTATTACGCCCAAAATCCCCTCGTGCCGCTTGCGAAAACGGCCGCCAACATCAATATCGACGGCGTAAATTTCTTTGGTAAGGTGTCCGACTTCATGCCGCTCGGTGCTGAGCGTTCGACGATCATGGATGTGGTCAGCGCGGTGGCACGAGAACGGAAGCTGACAGTTGAATCTGACCAGCGGCCTGAGCAGGGCTTCTTTTTCAGGTCCGATCATTTTCCATTCGCCAAGGTGGGTGTGCCCGCCGTTTCGCTCCAGCATGGCGACAATTTCATCTCGCCGCCGAGCCCTGAGGCAGCTGCTTTTCAGAAGGACTACAACGCAAAATACTACCACCAGGCCTCGGACGAATATCACGACTGGTGGGATGCGTCGGCGATGGTCCAGGAAGCGGAACTTGGCCTGGCTATCGGTGTGAAACTGGCAAACGTCGTACCAATGCCGAGGTACAAGGATGCGGATGAGTTTTCGGCCGCCGATAAGAAGCGATTTCGATAGACTGAATGCCAGGTACTTTCTACGTCACAACTCCTATCTACTATGCGAACAGCCTGCCGCACCTGGGGCATCTGTATACGACCATCGTCGTTGACACTATCGCGCGGCACAAACGCCAGCGAGGCTTTGACACTTATTTCCTCACCGGCACGGACGAGCACGGGATAAACATCCAGCGTGCGGCCGAGAAGAATGGCCGGACTCCGAAGGAACAGGCTGATTACATATCAGGCGAATTGAAGCGGATGTTCCACGATTTCGGTCTCGATTCGGCGAAGGGCGGTTACGACGTCTTCATGCGCACGACCGAGCCGTTC
>DATLNN010000330.1:0-7417 GCA_035536695.1 Pyrinomonadaceae bacterium
AACTCCTTTGGCTCGGGAAGAAGCCGGCCGTTTGGCGAAGTAAAAAAATTGGGTTGAGAACAATCAGATTGTAACACAAAGACTGGAGCCCTATTCATTCCCTACCGGTGGCTCAAAACACGAAGGACATTTGGGGATCGTTGCTCTTGTGAGTATTGGCCTCGGCCTGCTTCAACTCGCCTTCGCTCCTGAGACTGCGGAAAGTTATTGAATATCGTAGCTCCGCGACCGGCGCTACACTGTGTTCCCATTCGCTGCGTGACGGGCCGTGTAGAAGGTATGCGGAGCGCGGTGCGAGCGTCAGCGAGTGTCGTTCCCACGTGCCCTTCGTTAGCGCGCGGCGAAAGCGGAAAATGCACGCCGAGTGAAGCGATACACCGACAATGTCGCCGAACACGCCGCGGTCGCGATGCCAGCCGATAGTCGTTCCCGGTGTGTATTCAGTGACCAGAATATGAGCAAAATGTTCGGGCTCGAGTGAGGCAAACTCAGCCGCTCTCTCTCGTATCGGGAGCAAAAAGTATGGGATATCGTCGGCACGCGCCAGCTCCTGCTCGCCAAAATCGTATCGCCAACCGAACGAGACCACGCGTCGTTTGCCCAGATAGCCGTGGAACTCGAACTCCTTGAAGGGTAGATCAGCGATCTCGCGCTCGAGTTCGGCCTCTTCAGCAGGTACGATGAATTCCCCTCGATACTGGAAACCTTCAGGCGGTGATAATACCTTGATCGATCGCGGCATGCCTCTACCGGGAAGCCCCGATTTAATAGCGGGTTGATAAGGTCAACACCGCAGACCCTATCGCTCCGCGATAGGTACATACTTCAGATCGCGCTTGCCGATATATTCGGCACGCGGACGAATCAGTTTGTTATGGCCGTACTGCTCGAGGATGTGGCCCGTCCAGCCGCTCACGCGGGAAACCGCAAAGATCGGTGTGTAAAGATCGAGCGGGATGTCCATCAGGTAATAGGTCGAGGCAGAATAGAAGTCCACATTCGGGAACATGCCTTTCTTCTCATGCATGAGCTGTTCGATCCGCTGCGACATATCAAACCACTTTGACACGCCTTTTTTCTCAGCCATCTGCCGCGAATATTTCCGCAGCCATGTCGCACGCGGGTCTTCGGTTTTGTAAACCGCGTGGCCGATGCCCATGATCTTGCGTTTTTCCTCTAGTGCGGTTTCGACCCAGCTATCGATCTTGTCCACGTCGTCGATCTCGATGAGCATTTTCATGACGTTTGTGTTCGCTCCGCCATGCAGAGGCCCTGCAAGCGCCGCGATCCCAGCCGTGACGGCGCCGTACATGTCGGCTAGCGTGCCCGCAACAACCCGGGTTGTAAATGTTGAGGCGTTCAACTCGTGATCGGCATGCAATATCAAACAAACGTCAAAGATGCGCGCCTCGTCATCATCTGCACGCTCTCCGCGAAGCATGTAGAGAAAGTTGTCTGCGACGCCCAACGATTTGTCTGGTGTCACAATAGGCTTACCGCTGCGGATGCGGTCCCACGCCGCCGCGATCGTCCCGATCTGGGCTGTTAATTTGATCGCGGCTTTCATAGCACTGTCACGGTCGGTGCCGTGGCCGTCCTTGTCATAGAAATCGAGGGCCGAGACACACGTGCGCAAGACATCCATCGGATCGGCGTCCTTCGGTATATAACGCATCCCGGCTATTACCTCGGCAGGCGCCTCGTAGTTCATCCTGATCTCCGAACTCAATTCCTCGAGCTCAACTTGCGAAGGCAGGCGACCGTTCCAAAGCAAAAAGACGACCTCTTCAAAGGTCGCATGCTCCGCCAGGTCGTGAATGTCGTATCCCTGATAAATGAGTTTACCCAGCTCTCCATTTACATCCCCAATAGCGCTCTGCGCGGCCACAACACCGCGAAGCCCGGCGGCAGCGGCGGTCGATTCTGTTCCTGTACTCATCGTGTTAATTTTCCTATCTAGGTTTGATTATTGCCAGAACACCATTTTATCTAACCTAGGCCCCCGAAACAAGCAGACAAATCACGTCAGAACCGGGAGCGATAGCGACCGGGTTCCCTAGCGTTGGTTCATCTCACTCTAGAAAAGAAAAAAGGACTCGCTATCAACTAGCAAGTCCTGTCTTTTGGGTGTTGGAACCCAGTCCTACGCACCCGGTTCGCCCAAGTCGGGGCTTACCTGATCTGCGTCTCGTAGGACGATTTGATCCTCAACTGTTGGTTCTCGTTCAGACGAATGTGTTTGCCACGCTCGATCACGACCGCGCCGACGCCAAAGGCAGCTCCGACGCCGGCTCCGACAGCGACTCCGACCGGGCCTCCCACGACGCCGCCGATCAGGGCACCGGCACCGGTCGAGCCGCCAACCTTGATGATGTCGCCCTTGAGCGAGCTCTGGCCCAACGCCGTGCCCTCATTGTCCACGCGTTTGACGTTGTCGCCCTTGATCGCCATCACTTCTATTAGAGATGCGTTGAAGTTGCTCCACCGGTTGTCGGACAGGATGATCCGGTCAAATGAGAGCGAAAGCTCGCTGCGGCGTTTGATGCGGCCAGGCTTAAGGATCTTTGACACGCGGCCCTCGAGAGTTGCTCCAGCCAGTTCCGATGGCGATACCACCCGCGCGGTAAATTTCTCACCCTCGCGGCTCTGTTCGGTATTCAAGCTATCTTGAAGCTCCACTATAATCTCGGTGTCGCGTGGAATCAGGTATGTCGGGCTCTGATAAGCCGGATTGTTGCTGATCGGATTTACTATGTCGTTTGCCTCGCTTTTCCTCTCGACCGATATCGACGAGGACGCGCTGTCGTCCGACTGAGCGATCAGGGCCGGCTCACGAGTTTGGTTCCTCGGCTCCCTGACGCCGCGTTTATTTAAACTCGTCGGAAGCGCTGCCTCAAACGAGCGCCGTCCATATCCTGTGTCATACCCGGCCTCAAATCCCTGTTGGTACCCGTCACGATACTCTTCCTTATCGCCATAGTCTTTCGAGAAGGCCCTATCGGCTTTGGAATATTCGGCGTGACGTATATAGCTCTTGGCCACACTATCAATTGTGTCCCGATACCCGGCCATATAGCCGTCTGAATAGCCTGTCCGATAACCGCGCTGAAGTGCCCCGACGGGCCCCTGGGTCGGCTCCGTCGTTTGCCCGAAAACGGCCGGGACGCCCATACTGAGTAAACACATGCATACCATGACTACACGTAGTTTGTTAATTAACCTCATTTGTTCTCCTTGATATATGCCACCAAGACTAGGCAGGAACTATTTTGTCTGCTTCTATTTATACTCGAATTGCTAAGAATAGACAAGAACTTTTTTTCATCATGCAAACGCTGGAGTCTTTAACGATTGTTTATGCCATTAGTGAACAATTAAGCAGAAAAACGGCGGCAGACGATCGCGTCTGCCGCCCAGTTACAGTCCCCGAGGAGGATCGACTGTTAGAAACTCTTACGGAAAAGGTACGACGCCCGGATAAAGAACGTGCGCTCGTTCCTGTTAAACCCTGGCTCGAATGCTCCCGTGAACGGATTCCGAGAGTCTTTATTTAGGTTGTCGTTATAACCGACATAAAACGCTTTCCCAGGACTTGGATTAAACCCGAACAGCAGCTGACCCGAATAGTTTTGTCCCAGGGAGTTGTAATCAAGCCGCATGCGTGTAAACAAGAACCGGCTAAACTGGTAGGTCGATCGGATGCTTACAATGTCGGAGTCAAAGCTTCGGACCCGGTTATCGTTGCGTACGAGACGCGATTTCTGGTAATTGATCGAGAAGCGAAGCGGATTGATCGGCTTCAATTCTAAGAATGCTCCGGCGGAGAAGGACTTGCCCGGCCCGGGGTCCTGCTTGAAAACGCCGGGGCTCTGTTCGCGAAAGAAGAAATAGTCAAAAGCGTTATTCGTATAGCTTACCCACCCGTTGTAGAAAACATACTTGTTGAGGTTCTGTCCCATCTCTGTGTAAAAACCTTGCTTCCAGGTTGAGCGCGTCGGATCGCCGAAGAACTGTCCTAAACGCGTCGGC
The DNA here is from genome assembly GCA_035536695.1 of Pyrinomonadaceae bacterium. Taxonomy (GTDB): domain Bacteria; phylum Acidobacteriota; class Blastocatellia; order Pyrinomonadales; family Pyrinomonadaceae; genus OLB17. Next base: position 4,030 of record DATLNN010000330.1, read on the forward strand.
CTGCGCCTCAAGCCAAATTCTTCCTCATAGAGTTTTTCATATCCGGCCCAACCCTCTACGAACCCGAAGATACTTCGCTGGAGCGAATAGTTAACATTCCCGCCGCCCCGCCAAGACTGTATCCTGCCCTGCCAGTCGTAATCGACTCCGGTAAACTGCCCAAAATTCGCCCGAATGAGCTTTGCTTTCGGATTCGATTTAGTGCTGAACCTGTTATAGAAAAATGCGAAGTTGGTATCTGTACGCCGAGTAAATCCTACATCTGCGCGGAAATCCTTTGTACGCCCGCCGGCCTCGGCAAACCACCCATGCCTGTCGGTCGAATAGTCTGCATTAACGTAATAGCCAAGGCCGTTGCCCGTCCGATAGCGGTTGTATGTGCTCGAAACATTCAGCAGGCTCGGGTCCGTGATCGCCAGGCTGGTGTCATAGTTGCCGGTCCCGCAGATCGCCCGATTCGACGCCGCCTGTCCGAAATTCAATATCGGCTCGAAATCTTTGTCCTGAACGCACCGCCGTGAATGCGTTCCGGTTACCTGAAAAACCGAACTTAACGTGGGACGAAGTTTAATGCGCCCGTCGATACTTGCGAGAACATTCTTTTGTTCGGGGAATGATCGATATGTACCGAAGAAACCGATATTGTTTTCAGCACCAAAATCGCGTTTGACACGCAATACGCCGAACAGTGCGTTCTTATCCAGAAACTCGTCGATCGAGCATTCGAGCCGTGGATCAAGCCGCTGGCGTTCGAGACACTGAAGGTTTCTGAACCTGGCCTCCTCGTCATAGTTTCCCGGTGCCTTGTCCGAGGCGACCATTAGGCCAAATGAATCCTTATCGATCTTGCCCGTGAGCTTTAACGCCAGGTCGGGATCAACTATGTTTCTTGAGTGATATATTGCGAGCGGCGTCTGAAAGATTTCTGCGCTTTCAAGAAAGAAAGGCCTCTTTTCCTGAAAAAAGATCGGGAATCGCTGGTTCGCTGTCACCACGGGAGCATCCGCCTCGATCTCAGCAAAATCCGGATTTATAGCCGCGTCAAAAGTCACGTTTGGCGAAAATGTGTACTTCAAAGTAACGCCGAGGTCGTGTCTTACCGGCTTGTTAATAAAACGGCCGTCCGGAACTTCGAACGCTGATACACGCTTGCCCGTTTGCGAAAGGGTAATGCTCGGCACCACTTCGAGCGTGCGCTCATACTTGATCTCGTCGAGTCCCGTGATCTTGCCGTGCTTGATCAGGAAACCCGAAACGTTGCGGTCGTCCGGGAGCCACTGGTCAAACTCATCATTGAAACGGTCGATATTGCGGGCAACATTGAACCCCCAAAATTTTCCTTTTCCCGCCGCGTAGCGAAGAGATTTGAACGGGATCTTCGCTTCGACCGACCAGCCCCAATCCTCGATGACACCTTTTGATTCCATGACGATGTCGACCGAGAAATCGGCCCCTTGTCCCTCCGTAAACATGCCATCCTGTTGGATCCCGTAGGGATTAAAGGCAATGACGTACGCACGCCGCTGGTCATTATAGGTGTCGAGCCACAGGCGAACGTTGTCCTCACCGGTCACGTTGTCGCGCTTGGCTACGGTGGCGCGGATCCCACTTCGGTCGTCCCAGCATTTAAAGGCTACATAGAGGTGCTTTTCGTCATACATCACCAAAACCTCGGTGGGTTTCGATGGCCGGGTATTGAACCCAGGCGATGTTTGATAAAAGTCCTTAAATACCGCTGCCTGTTTCCAGATCTCTTCATCAGGCTTGCCATCAATGGTAATAACTGCGCTGGCCTTGGGAATCACTACGGGCCGCAGCTTTTCGGGTGGAACGACAACTTTGCCGCCGGTGTCCGCTGCGCCGTTTGTAGACGTTTTCACGACCTCACTAGGCGTCTGCCCGCTAATCGCGAGCGAGAGACAAAAGAGAGCTACGAAAACAAAATATAATTTCATACTGCACCTGTAGGGAGAAAAACAGACTACGCGAAGCTAATGATGTCTCTGACTAAAACGTCGTTCTGGTCAAAAAGTTTCAATTCATTCACCACTGGGCGAAACCCGTATAAGGCCCTTATTTCAAAAGGGACTTTTCGCTGCGAACAACGACTTCTCCGTCTTCCACGGCGAACGTATATTTTGGGCCACCCTTGCCGAAACGCCATCGGCCCTCGCCTACCGCTGTCGGAACCCGCAGGTCTTCAAGAGTCAGAGCTTCGACATTGGCGCTGATGTCGGCATTGGGTTCGTCGGGCACCGTGAGATAAAACGTACCGCTGGCCGCGCGGCCGCTGAGTTTTGAGAATTTTCCTTCCAGGTAAACGTCGCCGTCCGCAGTGTTCGTCTCCACATCGCCGCTGTAACCGATGACCCGCACGCGGCCGTCGGAATTGGTCACTCGCAGACTCCCCTCGCTATCGCGGACATTTATCGGCTCATCGCCGCCGATAAGCTCGACGGCCCCGGACACTCCCTCGATCCGGATCGCACCATTCGCATCGATCTTTAAATTCGATCTTCGGGGCACAAAAACCTCGATGCGAACGCGGCGAGCGTCGGTAAAGTTCCCTGCGCGCGCCTCGTAATTGGGATTATCGACCTTGAGATTGACGGTCGAGTCCGTGTGATAGTCATTGGTGACGATCGCCGCGCGATTGCGGGGATCGGAAAACTGTGTAACACGATATTCGACCTCGTTCTTTTCCCACCCTCGCACGGTCACAGAACATCCTTTCGCCTCGATAGTTACCTTTGGAACGCCTTTTACCTTAAATGAGCCACTCTTGCTTTCGACCCGAGGCACGGTCGGAAAATAAAACGCATTGGCCAAATTGACCGGTCGGACCGGACGTGATCTCTCCCGTAGCTCTGCCGATTCGATGGCTGAGGCGGCGATCTTTGCCGACTGGGCGCTAAGCTTTGCGATCTCCGGAGCCATGGATTCCATCGCAACAGCAACGTTTGCGGCCGCGGCCCCGGACACCTTCAGACTCTCTTTGACCGATTTTGCAATCTCCTTGTCGATCTTTGCGGACTTGAGCTCGTCCTTCATCTCACGTTCCCAATCATGGTCGTCCTTTTCCTTCTGCGGCAGGAGGTTCGTAGCCGGGCTGGGAGTCTTACCGTCATTCTTCCTGCCGATCGACAGTCCGCCGTTGACACTGTTGAGCCGAATCTGAACATCGCCATTGCCGAGCCGTCCATACAGATCGCGACCGACATACTTGCCCTTGCGGACCGGCAGTCCGAAATCGTTAGTGATATTGCCGTTGAGCGAATCTGCCCTGACTGTCGCATTCGCGTCCGACGGAATGATCAGATTGGCTCGGCCGTTGACCGTATCCAGATTGATCCGACTGCCGCTCTCGAGCCGGTCAAAATCGGCTGTC
>DATLNN010000331.1:0-2825 GCA_035536695.1 Pyrinomonadaceae bacterium
CGAATTCGAGTCGATCGAGTCATCGGCGATCATCGAAGACGGTGAAGTAAAAGGGATCGAGGCTGTCCAACCAAACTCGGCCCGCAAGCTGATCGAAAATTTCATGATCGCCGCCAACGTCGAGATGGCCGAGTTTATCGAGGCGCGCGGATGGTCCTCGCTTCGCCGGGTCGTCAAGGAACCCAAGTATTGGGATGGCATCAGACGCATCGCCGAGAAATACGTCGAAACGCTCCCGGAACATGCTGACCAGCCTGCGCTCGCCGCGTTCCTGGCGCGTCGCCGTGAGGCTGACCCGCTTCATTTTCCCGATCTCTCATTATCGATCATCAAGCTGATAGGCAGCGGCGAGTACGTTGTCGAGCGGCCGGGCGAAGACGCGGGCGGACATTTCGGCCTGGCTGTACGCGACTACGCACATTCGACCGCACCAAACCGGCGGTATGCGGATCTTGTTGTCCAACGGATCGTCAAGGCCCTGATCGCCGGTGAAAACGCGCCTTATCCGGCCGATGGGCTGGAACGGATCGCCCAACATCTGAACACCCAGGAACGTGCAGCTCGCAAAGTAGAACGAAAAATGCGAAAGATCGCCGCGGCCTATGTAATGCGATCGCGGATCGGCGAACGATTTGAAGCTGTCGTCACCGGAGTCACGCCGAGCGGAACCTTTGCTCGCATCATCCGGCCTCCCGTCGACGGGCGAGTAGAAAGGAATGAGGACGGCTTGAATGTCGGAGAAAAGATCAACGTAACTTTGATCTCAGCCGATCCGGGCCGCGGTTTTATCGATTTTGCAGCGAATCGCTAGTCTCAGCCGTTTTTGTTTTAATAGAAGGGGAAGAATATGACAGAAATAGACGAAGAAGAGCAAAAACCTGAAACGAAGCGGCGACTATCGGGCCTTGGTCAGCAGATCATTGGTGAGATCGAGGCAATAGGCGGCATATTGACGGCCGACCCCATAACTCAGGCCGAGGGTGAGTTTAATCTCGAGGTCGGAGAGATCCGGCAGGAGATAGAGCAGAATGAATCGGCCAAGGGCGAGGACGAAGCTTGATTCATTCGTTGGCGGTCCCGAAAATGAGCATTGGACATAGACAAGTCGGTCAGATATCGCTGCCCCAACGTATGCGAGGGCTGCAGCCGACCTTGATCCGTCAGTTTTTCGAACGTGCTTTGCCTGACAGTATTAATTTCGGCCTCGGCGAACCTGATCTGCCAACGCCGCAATTCCTGCGCGACGAGGCCGCGCGGGTCACACTCGAAGAGCAAAATGGCTACACGTCGCATCCGGGCATTCCGGCCCTTCGCGACAAGATCGCCGAGCAGTATCCGCACCTCAATTTGAAGCGAAATAATGTTGTCGTCACATGCGGCTCGCAGGAGGCGATGACCGCTGCGTTTCTCTGCCTGATCGACAAGGGCGACGACGTCTTGTTGCCAAATCCCGGTTTTCCCGCATACGACGCCTGTACCAGGATCGCCGAAGGCAATCCGGTTTATTACAGTCTGCCGGCGAACCAGGATTTCAAATTCGATATTTCAAATTTCAGATCTGCCATTACTGCGAACACCAAGGCCGCTGTCATCATCAGCCCGTCAAATCCGACCGGTAAGATCTTCACCCCAAACGACCTAAAACAGATCGCCGGGGTCTTGGCCGGCACGGGTATTTATCTCATTTCAGACGAGATCTACTCCGACCTCTATTTCGGTGATCGCCCGCATTCGGCATCTGAATACTACGATAAAACTGTTATCGTCAGCGGCCTGTCAAAGTCTCTGAGCATGACCGGATGGCGGTTGGGATGGGCAGCAAGCTCGCAGATGGAAATAATGGAGGCCATCCAGGTCCTACATGGTTTTCTAACCGTCTGCACATCAACCATCACACAAAAGGCGGCGCTGTTAGGCTGGACGGCCGAGGCCCGGGCCGCTAAGGAAGCGGCTCGCGATGTCTATCGAAGCCGCGGTGCGTTTCTGGTCGATCTGTTCGACACGGAGCTTGGTTTGCACGCAACCTCGCCCGAGGGCGCGTTCTATACGATGGTGGACGTGCGCCGCCTCGGCGGCTGTATCGAAGTCGCGGAAAAATGCCTCCAAAATCGGGTCATCACGGTACCCGGCGTGGCGTTTGGCGTAGAAGCAAAAGGGTTTTTGCGTATCTCCTTCTGCAACACAGAGGAGCGCATGGCCGAGGGCGTAGCCAGGATGAAGGCGGCAATCGGCCTTTAGCATTGATGTCCGCTCGTCGAAACTGGATTCGCCAGCCCGCGCGTAAGCAAGGGCGTTACATCCAAATAGAGTGTTCCGCCCTGCTCTCGCACGCTCTTGCATATTGTTAGTAGTCGCTAAGTGAAACACGAAAAACAGCTCGTAAATATTGAAAACATTATCCGAACGCATGCCGAGCGGGGACATGAAATTCGGCTCCGCCTGTCGGAATTTGAGTCGATCGGCCGGCGCGGCAGCGACCTCAATTATTGGGAGGAGATGGTTTTTTGCTTCTTTACGGGTGGGTGCTCGGCCCGGATGGGATTAAACGCGCTCGAGGCGGTCAGGCCGCTGCTGCTCACAGCTGATCAAACGGTCCTCGCCAACGCCCTGAGCGGCGTTCACCGCTATCCAAACGCCCGGGCCCGTTATATTGTGGCATCGCGAGAGTTTCTCCGAGAACATTGCGATCTTCGTCTGCGTAAGAAACTGCGGAGCTTTGATTGCAGATTAGCCAGGCGCGATTGGCTTGTACGCGAAAAGGGGATAAAGGGGCTCGGTTATAAAGAGGCGAGTCATTACCTGCGTAATGTCGGATTCAAAGGTTA